>DATKPS010000053.1:0-17726 GCA_035524015.1 Candidatus Sulfotelmatobacter sp. | reverse complement strand
CAAACGCCCTTGGGCTCGCCCGAAGTTCCCGAAGTGTAAATGATGGTGACCAAGTCGCTGTCTGTGCGCGCATTCGGACCGCCCGGCACCGCAGGTGCGGATTGCGACTTTTCCCACAGCTCCGCGAACAAGATCCGCCGGGGCGCCTCGGCCCACGCGTGGGCCACCGCGTCCGCGAAGCTCGAATCGTTGGCAAACAGCACCAGCGGGCCGCAATCCTTCATCATTCCCACTAAATCCGCAGCCGCCAGCCGCGAGTACAACGGCACGACGACCAGGCCTTCCGCCATAAGCGCAATATCCAGCGCGGCCCATTGGATGGAATTCGGCCCGAGCAGCGCGCAGCGTTCGCCCGGGTGCAGCCCAAGCTCCCGCAAAGACCCGCGGACCCGCGCCACCTGATCGAGCAACTCGCGGCCGGTCACTTCGACGAACTGCTCCCCGCGAATTTCCCGTAGCACGACCTGGTTCGCGGCTCTTACCAATCGCTCGAACAGGTTGTCCAGGAAATTTGCCATGTGCTCAGCGCCCCGCAGCCACAGCGGTTGCCGTGGTGTCGTACTCTTCTACAAGCTGGATCAATTCTTTGGGCATGGGCGGAAGATTGTCTTCCCAACTTAAAACGCCCTTGCGCAATGGAAATTCGGGATAGGTCTTGCGCACTTCATCTTCCAAGAACGCGGCCATTCTGGCCATGCTCTTGAGATTGCTCACCACCGTGCGCCCGATGCTGTCGCGGATGGCATCCGCCTCGACCACTAGTCGCTCCATCACTTGCAACAATTTGGGTCCCAACTCCGGGTCGTCCACGGTCAACAGCAAATGCTGGTGGCCGCGTTCGCGCATGAGGTTGCGGATGCGCTCGTCCATAGTGACCCCAGCCGACACCACTGCCGCGGGCATGCTGGTTACGATGCCATGATACCGCGACGACACCATATACGTGCTGGCGCGCAGGATGGACACCAACTGGAACATGTCGTATTCGTCCGACGTGAGAATCGGTGTCCCGGGCATCTCTTTTTCAATCGCCCGGCAGGCCACGGCGTCCAGCCGCTCGGTCGCCACCAGAATCGGAAATACGCGATGCCGCTGCACAAAGGCCTTGGCCGCTTCGGCGTAACCACCGGTGTAATGAGCGAACTTGCGGTCGACTTCCGCGCCCGATTCGAAGAAATACACGGTCCGGTATTGGCTGTCTTTATAGGCGCCCGTGGTCACCCGCGCCAGATATTTCCCAATCGACGCGCGCACCGGCCACACGAAGGGATGGATCGGGCAGAGCGCCAGAATCGGGGTTTTTTCGTCCCAGCCTAACGCGCGCAACGCCTGGCGCGCATACTGTGGCGGGTGGGGCTCGAAGGTCCAAGCGGTATCCGCGCCCAGCTCATTGGGTACGTTCAAGCTGCCCAGCAATTGCTGCGATTCCAGGCTACGGGTAATCACCAGAGATTCTTTGGTGTACCGCGCGCACATCCACTGGATCAAATCGTCCATGTGTCCCGCGTCGCCGCCATACGCCACTGACAGCTTATTTTCCGCGGAGGCCAGTCCGAGTGAACCGATCATCATGGTGGTCAGCGCGTTCGCGAACTTGCTCTTGAACATCGACCCTTCGCACGCAATTACGCCATGATTCGCGTGCACCTCGCGCCATAAAAACGGGGGATATACGTCCGGCAAATGCACTTGCCGCGAGCCTTCAAAATATCCTCTGGTGCGGTCGAAATTTTGCGTCATCACGCTGAAGTCCACGTTTTGCGCGCCTAGTACGTGGCGAATCTGCCGGATCATTTCCTGTACGCGCACGTCACTGCCGGTGTTGCGCGTGCCGTTGTAGCCCGCGAACAAAATCTTCAGTTGCTCCCCGGGGGTCCAGCGATTCCCCAGGCCAAACATCCACCCGAAACGGCGCATCTCGATTAGCGCGCTGACCCACATCACCAGCAGAAAATCGGTCATGCTACGGCACTCCCCGCGTTCTTTTCCGGCGCGGCCGGCTCGGCCTTCTTCGGCCAAGGCTCCGCCGGATACTTGAATTTGTTCGCGCGGCTAAATTCCAACAACGGATAGGCGTAACTGGAAAACTTGGTTGGCGCCTCACCCATTTCCTGCACCACGCGCGAATTATCGAAGACCGTGTTCCAATCCAGATAAGGCCAAAACACTTTTAGAAGCGATGCGCCGTAGCCCACTGGCCCGCGCTTGAACGCCAGCCAGTTGACCGTCTTGGAAAACGGCCCGCCCAGCCACGGCTGGTAACTCGGCCGGCTCCAACCGCCCGCCGCGGCCAGGCCATCGGTCAATTCCTGGTAAGTCTGCGAACCCGTTCCCGAAGATAAATGATAAATCCCGTAATTGGGCTTTTCCATCTGGTGGATCTTGACGATCGCCGCGCCCACATAATTCGCCGGCACAATGTCGATTTTGTCCCCCGGCCGCAACGGCAAAATTGGCAAGCGCGCTAGCATGTCGAACGCCTGGACCATATCGAATTGCGTGGTCTCCGGTTTGCGGCTATCCCCCATCACAATGGCCGGTCGGAAAATGGTATGAGGCACGTCGGGCAACAGCTGGTGCACCATGTGTTCGCAGAATTTCTTTGTGCGCGCGTACGGATCGTAATCCGACCGCGCCCAGTCGATCGAGTTATCTTCCGTCACCACTTCGTTCTGGCGCTTCCCGGCCACCGCCACCGTCGACACGTGGGAATAGCGGCGTAATCCGTGATGATTCTGCGCGCGGCGCGCCAGCTGGATCACTTCCAGCGATCCCCGCAGGTTGACATTCAAACATTGCTTTTCGGATTTGCGATTCAGCGACGCCGCGCAGTGCACAATGGAATCGGTGGTGTCCACCAGCGCGCGGTACTCCTCGTCGTTCAGCCCGAATCGCTCCGAGGTCAAGTCGCCACGAAAAATGCGCACGCGTTCATTGAGGTACGCGCGAAATTCCGGAAACTCGAAATGGAGTTGCAGGGATTGCCACAATCGTTCGCGCGCTTCCTGGTCGGTTTTTGCGCGGACCAGGAGATTCAAGCGGTCCCGGTGCCCCGTAAACATTCCGTACACCAGGTAGCTGCCCAAATAGCCTGTCGAGCCGGTGAGAAATATGGCCATAGGAAGATCTGTTATGCCGCTCCGCTAGCGCGTGGCCGCCGATGCGCCCTCCGGAGGGGCCGACCAATCCAGCACCCGCGCTTCTCTCGCCTCCAGCGGACGGCCTTCCATCAGCGGGTAGCACCACCGCCGTAGTGCCGGTATGTGGATGTTAATCCAGTAATCCCACCAGTCAATATATTCCGGCTGGAAATCGAACAGGGCCTTTTCCTCCTCCGGCAACGCGGCAGAGAGCAAGCGCGTGTTCTCGCATTCGAAGACGTGCTGGTTGTGCAGGATAAAGGGCTCGTACAATTCAATCAGCCTTTCCGCGCGCACCAAATCGCGTTCCGCTTTTGCGAGCGGGGGCTTGGTGATGTGCAAGGTGGTCGCGGCCTTATTGATTCGCGAGACCACCGCCTTCTGCATGGGGATCGACAGGCGCTCATAACGCTGCTTGGAAACCGGGATGGTCTCGAGCTTCACTTTCAGCCAGTGTTCAATTCCTTGTTGGGCACGGTAGTGCTTACGGTGCGCCAATCCGGTCAATTCAATGGAGCGCCCCATGTTTACCGGATTAATGCCCGAGGTGGCCAGTTGGTACAAACGCGCATTCTGGCGCCGGACCAGCGCTGCGGCGATCAGGGTCATCCCCCGGGTCACCATGTCTACCGGGATGACGTCGAGACATTTGCGCTCGTTGGAAGGCAGCTGGCGGAAATTCGTGCCCAACAAATAGGAGAGCGGTCCGGAAGTATTAATGCCCTCGTTCCATCCAGTGAACGGGGTGCGTTCGGAACTTTCCACAATGGAAGGCCGCACAATGGCGATGGGCAAGTCCCGCGCCTGGCGGGCCAAAAACGATTCGCCCAAGCTCTTGGTGAAGGTGTAGGTATTGGGCCAGCCGAGGTGCTGGGCACGCTTCATTCCGGCGCGCACCAAGCGGTTTCGCACCCAGCGGGCGCGGTTGCGCTTCAGGACTCCTTCGAGTTCATCCGCGCCAACCTTGGATTCGTCTCCGCCGCGCCCCAGCGCCTGGCGGCGCAAAGCCTTGGTGACGTCGGCGCTTTCCGAGCGTTCCTCGATGCGCCGGACCATCTCGCGCAGCGAGGCGATCTCCTTCTCGGAGTCAAAGTCCGGATGGTTTGCGGGATTGTAATTGGCCTTCAATTCCTCGGTGACGCGGCTATCGCGCATTCCCACTACGTAACAGGTCGAAAGGTGCATCAAGGCAGCGTGGTCACACTGCCTCTGGAAGTCCGCGAGATACATGGTGGAATCGATGTTGGAAGAAATCGCGTCGCGCAAATCAGGATTAAAGTCGGTCAACCCGGCGCTGCTTACAATCACATCCAGCGTGCGCGCAAGCCGCTGCTGGGTGTCCGCGTCCAGCCCCAGCCCCGGCACGCTGACGTCCCCTTCCACCACTTCGATCTTTTCTTTCAGAAACGCCGCGAGCTTCGCTCCGTAAATTTCCTGCAGCCGGTCAAACGTGGGCGATTCTTCCACAATTTTCTCAAATCGCCTCTGTGCAGAGGTGGTGCGGTTCCGCCGGATCAGCAGGGTAATCTTGGCAATCTGCGGAATCTTTTCCAGTAGCTCCACCAGCCACACTTTGCCAATGAAACCGGTGACGCCAATCAGCAGGAAATGTTTGCCCGCGAGGGTCTCGCGCACCGGCAGTTGTTCTACGCGCGGTGTACTGCTGACCAATTGCACTGGAATCTCGTGTTTCATCGACGGTCGTACCGCGGGCTGCACCGCCTGTTCCAACAATTCCGGCTGGTTTTGCCAGTCCAACTGCCGCAGCAGCTTGTCGTTCGCTATGCGCCCGTCTGCCGAGCCGCTGGCCAGCCAGGCAAATGGACCGCGTGGACGAATTACCGGCTGCTCCAGCCTGCCCGTGGCTACGCCATCGCGAAACTCCAGCCGGTTGGCGAGAAAACCTTCGGCGGCAAAAAATTCCGCCAAGGGCCGCATGATGTGGTCCAAGAGCTGGCCAACCAAGACCACGCGTTCGCCATTCCTTACCGCTTCGGTCAGTTTTTCCGCGGATTCCCGGCGGATCTTTGGTTTCAGCTCGTACTGAAAATATTCTTCGCCCAGCAAGTCCAGGCGGTCGCGCGAAATGCCGCGGAGCACGCTGTGCAGCGCGCGGGTGGCAAAGGTTCGACTGATCAGGTAGTAAAGCGGACGCAGTAGCGCCAATCCCAACATTGCGGCTCGGCGGACCCAACGTTCGAGGAAGCTCTGGCTGTTCCAATTGAAGAAGCCAACGCTGCGCAGCGCGCTGATCTCAAACAACGACCCTTCCACGCGCCAATACGTGACGCCAGACACCCGCGCCAATGCGCCGTTGTTTAAATTCGAGGAACTTTCAGGCATCGTTTCCGCTGAATTTCGTCCGCGTTTTCGAGAATATCCCGCTGCCGCGCCCTTTCGGACCCTAAACACACCTTGCAAGTCTTTCTGAAACAGCGATTTGGCCCGGCTGGGCTCGGCGAACCCCTTGAGTATCGCTGCACACGCCAAAACACACAATTTATAAAATTATCATCCCCCACCGCTTACCGCAACCGGGTTAACCGCCCTTTTCGCCCTTGCCTGGCTCGCCGCCCACCTTAAGGAGTTACTCTGCTGTGCGGTAGACCGGTACCAAGGCGCCTTGGCTGAGATTCTTCGCTGCGCACAAGGCGCTTCGCTCAGGATGACAATGAATCTGTGAGCAGCCTTAAAGCTGACGGTGCGCCCTAGCGCCCGACCGGCGCCAACTCTCCCGCCGGGTACTCCTTGCGGTGCACCTCGCTTGATAGCAGCACCGCCTGATCTGGCAGCACTTTGCTCAGCGCTTCAATCTCCGGTTCTCCCGGACCGAGCGGCAGCTTGATCTGCCCACGTTGCACTACCGAACGCAGCATCGCCATGCTTATTTCGAATCCGGCATAGGCCGATTCACCATTGCATGGATGCACGCATCGATCGTCGTCCAGCCAGCGGGCCATATCATCGACGTACCGGGGCATCTCCAATTCGTAATTCATGCAGCCCGGACCGGCCAGCTCGCCCTGGTCTCGGGTCACGGCCCTCCAGCCTCCACCAGTGAGGACTTCAGCGAAGCCCTGTGTGCCATACACGCCGATCTTGTTCTTCCTCCACCAGTAATCCACTTCCGGAACATCCGGAGCGCCCGCGCCAGATTCGATGATCCCGCGCACGCCATGGGCGAATTGCACGAATCCGCCGATGTAATCCGGCGAAGGATGATTGTCGCTCAGCTTTCCGCGTCCAGCGGCCTGTGCCATCACCCATTCCGCCGGGGCATAGCCGTTGTACCAGCGCATGTAGTCGATCAAGTGCGTAAACAAGTGCAGGAACCAGCCGCTGGAATGTGCGTGAATGGTCTGAATGCGCCCCAGCGCGCCACTGTCGATGATCTCCTTCACTTTCTGGTAGTGTTCTCCATACCGGTGCTGGTGCGAAACCACCGTCTTCACTCCGGCATTGTTGACCGCCCGGCGGATTTCGATGGCCTCGTTCATGGAAAGCGCCATCGGCTTTTCATAGGCAATCAACCTTGCGCCGCAAGCGATGCCCACGCGAATCAAGGGCATGCGAATCCCCGGAGGCGTGCAGAAGCAAAACACATCGGGGCGCAGTTCCTGCGCGAGCGCCAATGCGTCCAGCGACGTTTTCGGCACGCCCAGCTCCGCAGCAGCCTTACCGAGCTGCTGCGGACTGGAATCGACTAGCCCAACCACTTCGAAACGCGAATTTTTTTGGAAGGCCGTGGCGTGGTGTTTGCCGCGCTTGCCTACACCCACAACCATTACTTTATAAACTTTCGTGCTCATGTTATTTCTCCTAGAGCCCCGGGCTTACCAACCGAACTTGGCGTCCCATTCCTTCAGCTTGGCGATGGTGTAGTCCACTTCTTCCGCGGTGAGTTCCGGGAACATGGGCAGAGACACGCATTGCGCGGCGTTGCGTTCGGCATTGGGCACCTGCGGATGTGGATCCGCCAGCTTGCCCCACGGATAACCTTCCTGCTGGTGAATCGCGATGGGGTAGTGTTGTTTGGCGTCGATGCCGTGCTCGTTCAAAAACTGGGTGAGATGATCGCGCTTGTGATGTTCGATCACGTACAGGTGATAGACGTGGCGGTATCCTGCGATTTCTTTCGGCAGCTTGAAGCTAGTGCCCTTCAGTCCGTCGGTGTAGCGCTTCGCCCAGGTCCGCCGCTGGTCGGTCCACTTGGTAATATGCTTCAGCTTGACGCTCAAAAACGCCGCGTGCATGTCGTCCAGGCGACTATTGAAGCCGAACGAGTGCACCGAGCGCTTCGTCGATCCATGATTGCGCATGCGCCGGACGGCCTGATCGATATCGTCGCGGTTGGTGATGAGCGCGCCGCCGTCGCCAAAGGTGCCGAGGTTCTTCTGAATGATGAAGCTGGTGCACACCGCATCGCTCAGCTGGCCTTGTTTGAAGCCGTCGCCATGCGCATCGATGGACTGGGCGTTGTCCTCCACCACCCACAGCTTGTGCTTCTTGGCGATGGCACTGATGGCCTTCATGTCCGCGCAATGTCCGTACAAGTGCACCGGCACGATCCCGACGGTCCGCGGCGTAATCGCGGCCTCAATCTTCGCCGGGTCAATATTGTTGGTCGCGGGATCGGAGTCCACGAAGACCACTTTGCCGCCGGTAATCCAGATGGCTTCCGCGGTGGCGAAAAACGTATTCGCCGTGGTGATCACTTCGTCGCCCGGCTTGATGCCCAACGCAAAAAAGGCCAGCCAAAGCGCATCCGTACCGGAGTTCAGTCCGGCTGCATGCTTCATCCCGAAGTACTGCGCCAACTCCTTCTCAAATCGCGCGAGCGTTGGCCCCATCACATACGCTTCGGTGTCCAGCACGGCGTGGAACGCGTCGTCAATTTCCCTCTTGATGCTGTGGTATTGCCTGGCGTGACCGTAGAATGGGACTTTTAATTTCGTGGCTGTGGTTACTGCTGGCATGGCTTCCTCCTCGATGATGCGGAGGCATCGCTCCGCGGGCGTTCTTCGGAAGCCCGGTGGGGGCAACTTGGTTGCTCGGTGGTCGTCCTGATGACTCGGGAATTTCCCGGACTCCGATGACTTGTCTCAGGGTGATTCGTCCCATAAGGGAGGGCACATCGAGACAAGCTGCTGTCTTATACCTCTATTGAAACGTTTTAGCCGTGACCCAAGTCACATTTTAGCCGCAAGAGTCGAAGAGCGATTCTTCGCTTCGAAGACGCCGCCGGGAATGATGGGGGATAGGGAGAGGTGTGAAAAGAGGCAGCAAGCTGCCGCACTGCAAATGGGTGGCAACAGCGATCACGTGGCCGCGCTATGCCCGGCGCACGCCATCACACCCAAAAACTTCCTCCATGGCCCTACCTCTTCCCGATACGGATACGCCAGAATCCGCGAAATTTGGTGCAAGTGCGTCAAATCGTGCGCGCCCCAGGTCGCCAAAAGCTCGCCCAGCGTGACCACGCCCAGCGCCGGATGCCTTCCGTGCTTCTGCAAATCCGCCGCGCCGAGGTGCAGTCCGCGCAACTCGTTCAAGTTCTGACCGCGCAACCGCGCGAATTCGTCCAACAATTGTGCTAACGATTTGCCGCGGCTCTCGCGTTCCTGGGCAAAACGGTCAAAGGGCTCGAAGGCTTTGGCCGCGCCAAATTCCAAGATTCTTTTCGCGCGCGGTAACCAGTCGGTCCGTTCTCCGTGAATCAAATGGCCGACCACGTCAAAAGCGCTCCAGGTGTCTTCTCCTTCGTTGCGAAGCGTCCACGATTCCGGGAGGTTGCGCAAAAGTGCGTCGAGCACCGCGGGCGTGCGCTGCAAAAGGGCCATGGTCTCTTCCAGATTGATCGGCATAGTCATTCTCTCCGGTATGCACCCACTGATGACGAGTCGGATGCTCTTCGTTTCCGCTTAGTTATGCAGGGGCCCTACAAAAGCCGAGGCAAGATGCGGTGGTGCGGCCATGGGGCGCTGCGGTGCGGCGCCCCTACTAAGAAAAAACAAGACAGCGGCGTCAAGCCGCTGCTACCAGAGGCACGCGGAAGCCAAAACAGATTCTACACGCCCCAACCGTATTTCTCGGCGTGCTCAAAGGTCCGCTGCATTTCCTGATGCAGCAATTCCAGAAAGCCCTTGGTGCCCACGGTATTGGTTCCAGGCTCGCTGATGTCGCTGGTGCGGTAGCCCGCGGAGAGCACACGGCCCACGGACTGCTCCACCCAATCGGCTTCCAATCCCAATCCAAAAGTGTCGCGCAGCATCATCGTGGTGCTCAACACCGACCCGATGGGATTCGCCAGGTCTTTCCCGGCCAGAGTTGGAGCGGACCCGTGAATCGGCTCAAACAGCGGGGCACTGGTCCCAAAACTCGCCGAAGGAATCAATCCAATCGAGCCCACCAGCGCGGCCGCGGCGTCACTCAAAATATCCCCAAACATGTTGGTGCTGAGAATCACGTCAAACTGCGTAGGCCGCAGCGTCAATTGCATCGCCGCATTGTCCACGTACATATGTTCCAGCTTGACCGCCGGATAGACCGCGCGAATGGCCGTCACGGTGCGCCGCCACAACTGCGAACTGGTCAGCACGTTGGCCTTGTCCACCGAGCACAAGCGCCGCGAACGGCCCTCCGCCCTTTGAAACGCAAAAGTGGCGATGCGTTCGATCTCCGGGGTCGAATACGACTCGGTATCAAACGCGCGCTCCGCTCCACCTTCTTTCACGTTCCCGCGCTCGCCAAAATACATGCCGCCGGCCAGTTCCCGCACGATTTCGATGTCCAGATCGCCCAACCGTTCCGGCCGTAGCGGGGAAATACCGCGCAGCGGCTCGATCAGGCGCACGGGCCGCAAATTCACGTACAGGCCCAGGCCTTTGCGCAATTCCAGCAGCCCCGTTTCCGGCCGCTGGCCCACGGGCAGCGCGTCCCACTTGGCACCGCCCACCGCGCCCAAAAACACCGCGTCCGCGTTGCGGCAAGTGTCCAGCGTTTCGTTTGGCAACGGGCCGCCGGTCTTGTCGATCGCCGCTCCGCCAATCGGCAATTCCGCTAGCTCGAACTGGTGTCCAAACTCGCGGGCACACTCCTGCAGCACGCTCACCGCCGCCCGCGACACCTCCGGACCAATGCCGTCCCCGGGCAGCACCACGATCTTCTTTTTCAACTTCATCGACGATCCTCGAATCCTGCGTCCGCTCTAAGCTGCTGGCGACGCAGTGCTAGCCACCACATTGCGGCGGATCACTTCATGCGCAATGGTCATGAGGTCGCGCGCGCGGACGTTCTTGGCGGCATCCGCGAAAGCGGTTACCCGGCGATAGCACTCCGCCAACTGCTCGTCGCTCGGCTCGTAGCCCAATTCGCGCAGCGACTCGCGCAGCGCATGGCGCCCCGAATGCTTGCCCAACACCAGCGAGCGCGAGGGCACTCCCACAGTTTCCGGCGAAATAATTTCGTAGGTCAACGGATTCTTGATGATTCCATCCTGATGGATGCCCGCTTCGTGCGCAAACGCGTTCGCGCCTACCACCGCCTTGTTCGGCGCTACCACTGCCCCGGTGATCTCGGTCAGCAGTTTGCTAGACTTATACAGCTCATCCAGCTTCAGCTTTGTTGCTACGCCGAAGCTTTCTTTGCGGACCGCGAGCGCCACCGCAACTTCCTCCAACGCCGCATTTCCGGCGCGCTCGCCGATGCCATTCACGGTGCATTCGATCTGCCGCACGCCGGCCTTCACCGCCGCCAGTGAATTCGCCACCGCCAACCCCAAATCGTCATGGCAGTGCGCACTCAAGATAATGTGTTCTGGGTCGCCCAAATGCTCTCGCACTTTCCGGAACATCTGCCCGTACTCTTCGGGCACGGCATAGCCGACCGTGTCTGGCAGGTTCAACACCGTGGCGCCTCCCCGTACGGCGGCCGCGCAAGCCTCGCACAGATATTCGATATCCGTGCGGCCGGCATCCTCGGCGGAAAACTCTACTTCTTCCACAAAATTCCGTGCCAGGCGCGTCATGGACTCAATCGCTTCGAGAGCCTGCTCCCGGGTCATATGCAACTTCACCTGCAGATGCAGATCGCTGGTGGCCAGGAAGACGTGCATGCGCGGCGTCTTTGCCGGTTTCAACGCTTCCGCTGCCGCCAGGATGTCTTCTTTCCTCGCGCGCGCCAGCGCCGCCACTGGCACATCGCGCACTTCCTTGGCCACCGCAACCACGGCCTCCAGGTCGCCCTTCGATGCGATCGGAAAACCTGCTTCGATGGTGTCCACGCCCAACGCCGCCAACTGCTTGGCCATGCGGATCTTCTCGGAGGTGTTCATCGAAAAGCCCGGCGACTGCTCGCCGTCCCGCAGGGTAGTGTCGAATATCCGCACGTGGCTCATGCCAATACCTCCAACTTATTCTCTCAGTTACGCATAGCTGACCCCTTCCAGTCCAATTTATCTTCATTCTGTAATTGATAATTCTGCCTTATACTAGGAGTGGGTGTTTTCCAGGGGTTCCAGCGCTTCGGGACTTTCCCGGGCACGGCTTCACCGGTTGCTGAAAGGTCGAACGAGGAATCTCAGCGACTCTTGGCGGTGCACGGAGGCTAAGTGCAGCGATCTCAGCACAGGCAGGAGTGCCTGTGCCACGACCCACGTCCCGAAAAACGCAGTTTATTGACGAGCTGTTCCGCTGCGCCGGGAAAGCAGTGCTAGCTGGGGCTTTCACCCCTGAGGTAATCAAGGATCAACCATGGATCTAGCGGAACTTCAGGTTTTTCTTACCGTTGCACGCGAAGGCAGCTTCTCTCGTGCCGCTGAGCGCCTCTACCGCACCCAGCCCGCCGTCAGCTTAGCCATCCGCAAGCTGGAAGACTCCCTCGGCCAGCCCCTGTTCGTGCGCGGGGCGCGCCCCGTTCGCCTGACCGACGCTGGCACGCTGCTCCGGGAATACGCGGAACGTCTGCTGAACCTCCGCGACGAGGTCAAAAAAGGTCTCTTGGAGCTGGAGGGCCTCAAGCGCGGTGAACTCGCCCTCGGCGTCAACGAGAGTTCGATCCACGCGCTGCTTCCTGCTCTGGCCGCATTCCGCGAGGCTCATCCTGGCGTCCAGGTTCGCCTCCACCGCATGTTCTCCCGCGACATTCCTCACGAAGTCGTTAACTACCGCCTGGACCTCGGCGCCGTCTCCTTCATCCCGCGCGACGCGCAACTGCAAGCCACCGAAATTCTGAAAGACGAACTGACCTTCGTGGTGCCGCCCAAGCATCCGCTGGCCAAGCGGCGTGAAGTGGACGTCGAAGAACTGGGCAAGGAAAATTTTATTGCGCATATTGTCGAATCCCCGTTTCGCCGCCGGGTCATCGAGCTTTTCGCCAAGCATCGTACGCCGCTCAACATGCCTCTGGAGATGCCGACGATCGAGAGCATCAAGCGCATTGTACAGATGGGTCTCGGGGTCGCCATCGTTCCGCGGATGTGCGTCGAGTGGGAAATCGGACACGGCACGCTGAAGGAACTGAAGATCCGTCAGCTGAACATGCCGCGTCACCTGTACATGATTTCCCGGCGCGGCGCGCGCCTGCCCCACGCCGCTGCAGAATTCATGCGCCTCCTGAAACCGGAGTGACGCGCATCGGTCGCTTCGTTCTGTTCAATGATTTTTTCTGGCTCTGGGTACCCCGGTGTGAAACGGGCCCTTGCGTGGGTTCTTGCTTTCCCACAAAGCGATCACATCATTGCACTATCAAGGCTGTCAGCTAACGGCTGCAGATTCTTGGCCTTTCCTGATAACTCAAAACTGATAACTTTCTTCTACGGCTTCTTCGCCGATGCTTCTTCGACGGTCTTATAGATCGGCAGCAAGTTCTGCAAACCGGCCACGGTCACTACCGCGGTGCTTTGCGCCGAAAGCGCCGCCAGGGCAAAAGCCTTGCCCTGATTCCGCCTGGACACAAACAAGGACACCAGCGCTCCTACTCCTCCCGAGTCCAAAAAGCTGATCCCGCTCAGGTCCAGTACCACATACGCTGCCGGTTCCGCCCGCAGCTTCTGAATGAAGCTATTCACGGTTTCGAGGCTCAGCTTCCCATCCGCCTTGTAAATCGTTAGAGCGTCGGTACTTGTGGGCAGTTTTTCCAGATCCAATTTAAATATCGGCATAAGTTGTAACCTTAGCGAAATTTGTGCGCGCTCACATTAACAAACATTCACAAATATAGTCCTCTCCTCCGCCGCTTCCTACAATCAGGTGCGTCTCGCCCCCAAAACTCCCCCCAAAAAACAGGTCATCCCGAAGCTGCCTGAGGCCAGCAGGTGCAGGGATGGATCTCTCCTCGGGCTCTGTTTCAAAATGGAACGAGATTCCTATTTGATTAGCTTCCTCTTATGTTACTTTTTTGTTGACCTTCCTGTTCCCTCACGTTAACTTCCCTTTAGTTTCCCTCTTCTCTGCAAAATTTCGCTGAGCTCGTCTCGTTCAGCCAAGGAAAGTTCTCATGAGCTCGCACTCTCTTCGTTCTGTGCCAGGTTTCACGATTCCTCTTCTCCTCAGTGCTCTCCTTTTCGCGGGACTCCATGCCGCGCCACGAGCCGCCGCACAAACCACGCAACCGTATTTGTTCGCTGCCACCAACAACAGCAGTGGCGAACTCTCCGGATTTGTCACGGTGCTACGCGACAGCACCACCGGCGCCCTCACTCTGGTTCCCAACACTTCCGTTTCGTTCAAGGATCCCTGCAGTCCCACGACCATCGATCCCACGGGAAATTTTCTGTTCGGAATGTGCGGCGAGGGGGTGACCATGTACGCCCTGAACGCCACCACCGGCGTCGTCTCCGAAACTCCTTCTTCTCCCTATACTGCCTCCGCTTCCACCGGACAGAACGGAGTGCTGCTTGCCGCGGAAAGCACCGGGCAATACGTTTATCTTCTGAAGGTCGGCAACGTGGATCCGCCAAATCCGTCCACGTTTACCCTGGATACCTTTCAGATCGACGCCAGCACCCCGGCGCTGGTCCCGGCGAACAGCCAGACGCTTTCTTTCAGCGGGACGTGGGTTGGTTCGGCGGCCGATCCGGCCCGGCACGGGATGTTCATCTTTGTGAATCAATCGCAAGGAGGCAGTTCTCCCGAGGGTGTTCTGTATTCCATTTCTTTCGATCCGTCGACCGGCTTGGCCGACGTGTCCGCCACCGGCATCAACATTGGGAGCAACGCGCTGAGCATCGCAATCAGTCCGGATGGAGGTTATCTGGCGCTCGGGTGGGGAGACACCGTCGGCAATTTCACCGTGTATCAGGTATCCACCACGGACTTCAGCATGGCGGCGGTGGGGAGTGTGGCGCTCGGGGCGCAAGACACCAACTACGGTACGTACACGTTTCCTGCTTCGATTTATTTCAGTCCCGGGGGCAATCTGTTATATGTGCAGGCGCCGCCGCCAGATTTCGCGGGTGGCGGCTTGCCGTTCCTGGTCTACAACCCACAAAGTCTCGCGCTCGTGCCCACCACTCCTATTCCTGCGAGCAGCGCCATTTTTCTCAACGGCATCGCCGACCCACAAGCTCCCTTTACCTATGTCGGCAACTCCCCGCCTACGAATGGCATTTCCGTCTATCAAGTCGATTTGTCCACCGGACTCGCGAGTCAACCCGCGCCCATCAGTTCGCCCTTTTTCCAGCCGACGAGCATTTCTCCTTTGTTTGCCACCGTGGAACAAAGCGGGCAAGGCATTCAGGCTCCCACGCTGGGCACTTCTCCCGCGGCGCTGACGTTTGCATCGACGACCACGGGCGCGTCCAGCAGTCCGCAAAACATCGTATTGAAGAGTCTGGGCGCGCAATCCGTTACACTCTCCTCCATTGAAATTTCCGGCGCGAACGCGACGGACTTTAGCGAAACCGACAATTGCCTCTCCTCCCCAGTGCTTCCCACCAATCACTCCTGCACGATTGGCGTGACCTACTCGCCTAGCGCCGTGGGCTCCAGCCAAGCCATTCTCTTTGTCGCAGACAGTGCCGCGGGCAGCCCACAAGGCATTTCCCTCTTCGGCACCGCGGTGGCGCCCGCCCCCGGTGCTCCTGCCGCCACGCTCAGCCCCGCCTCCGCACTGACGTTTCCCGGCACACCGACGCAAGGCACCTCCACCAGCCCGCAAAATATTTCTGTGACCAATTCCGGCAGTGCGTCTTTGCAAATTCTCAGCGCGGTCCTGAGCGGCTTCAACGCTTCCGACTTCAGCATTTCCTCGGACACCTGCAGCGGGTCTCTCGCCGTCAACGCCTCCTGCAACATTGCGGTGGTCTTCTCGCCGACCGCTTCAGGCATTCGCAGCACCACACTCACGTTAACCGATAACGCCGCCAACTCGCCGCAGTCCCTGAGCATCAGCGGCACCGCCGCCCCCGCCGCTACCGTCGCCACTCCTACCGGCAGCGCTACCACCGCCAGCGTCACCGCCGGGCAAACCGCGCAGTTCAATCTGCAAGTGACTCCCGGCGCCGGTTTCAGCGGCACTTTAGCGTTCACCTGTTCCGGCGCTCCTTTCGGCGCCACTTGCAGCGTTCCCGCCACTTTGCCGGTCACCAACGGCAGCACCGTTTCCTTCACCGTGTCCATCAGCACCCTTGCCGCCTCCCAACTCGTTCCCACTCCTGCCGTACCGCCATCTTCCGCGCGGCGGAGCCCTACGCTTTACATTCCTTGGGTCCTCGGTGGGCTCTGTGCCCTGCTTCTGGCGATTCTGTCTCGTCGCCAATTGCCGTCATTCGCTCGCGCGCTCAGCGCCGCTACGGCCACGGTTCTTTCGCTGCTCCTGGTTTTCTCCGGCATCGGCTGCAGCGGTGGAGGCAGCAGCGCAGCGCAATCCGCGTCGACCGTTCCGACGGTCGCGACTCCTTCGATTCAGCCTTCCGGTGGCACGTTCACCGCTTCGCAATCCATCTCGATCACCGACGGCACTGCCGGCGCCACCATCTACTACACCACCGACGGTTCCACACCTTCGACTTCTTCTCCGGTCTATTCCGCGCCTTTTTCTCTGACCAGCGCGACCAACGTACAGGCCATGGCCACTGCCAATGGCTACAACAATAGTTCCTCGACCAGCGCGAGCTTCAAATTCCGCACACCTGCGGCGACTTACCCCATCACCATCAACGTCACCGCCACCGCCTCGAATTCCACCAAGCTTCTTCAACTCAACCCCATCGCTCTGACGCTGATCGTGAATTAACCACCACGAAAAAACGGCCGGTGCGCGATTGTTCGCCGCCGGCCGCTTTTCCATCCAGTCAATCATTAACAAAAAAGCTGGAACAAATAAAACCGTCATTGCGGAAGCAGCGAGGAATCGCGCGGCAATCCCCACGTCAAGGCGCGGGACAAGACGCGGAGAGAGGAAGAGCGATTCCTCTCTTCGTTCGGAATGACGCGCTGTTTTTGTTGGGTGGGGGCCAGACGTGTCCCGCGTGTCACCCCGGCCGTTCCGTCACCGGTTTTCCCCCGCCGCCCGGCAAGCGCGTCTTGTTCTCCCCCGTCTCCCGATCCGCCAGCAACTTCTCCAAATCCGCATAGGCATAAATCGTCGGCGCATGGTTCTGCATCAATCCACCGGTATCCGAGGTCGGTCCGTAATTACTGTGCAAGGCGTGCCCCAGCATCCGCAGCATGGCCATCTGTTGTCCGCGGTGATGCGAGGTATGGGCGATTCTCCTGGTCATGACCCAGGCCATGGTGCGTTGCACGTCAAAAAACGTTGTCTCCGACTCCCACCAGCCCTCCTGCTTCTGCTGCAACACCGCCAGCCGCTTGCCGCTATCTTCCGCGTATTGGCGGACAAATTCCGCGCGCCTTTCCTCCTTGGGCAGCGGCCGGGCTCCCACGTCAATCTGCAGCATGGTGCGGAACCATAAATCCTCGCTCACGCATTGATGCACCATCTGCTCATGCACGCTTCGCCCTCGGGGATCTCCCTCTCGGGGACGAAACTTCATCTCCGCATCCCGAAATTCGCACCACACGCTCAGCACTTTCACGCGTTCCGTCGCATACGTCTCCACCAAAAAGTCGTAGCGCATATCATCCTCCTTTCCTTGTTTGCCGCAGCGTCCCTGCTCTTTTGCACAGGCCCAGCAGGTTCGCCAATTTTTCCAAATCTTCTCTTGACGCGCCATCCCCCCCGGGGTATTCAGGAAGTCCGCGCAGCGTTAACTCTGATTTCCCTTCCCGGTCCCCTTACCCTCTGCGCGAACATTCCACTCTTTTAGGAGGATCTATGTCTGCTGTCCGCGCAATACCCGAAGGCTACCACTCGCTGACTCCTTCGCTCGTCTGCAAAGGTGCTGCCCGTGCCATCGAATTCTACAAGGAGGCCTTCAATGCCAAGGAAATCCACCGTATGGCGGGTCCTGGCGATAAAATCGGCCACGCCGAGTTGCAGATCGGCGATTCGCGCCTCATGCTCAGCGACGAATTCCCCGGCATGGCCACCGCACCCGGGTCCACACCCATTACCTCCAGCGCCATCATGCTGTACACCGATAATGTAGATGCGGTGTTCGAGCGCGCGGTCAAAGCCGGCGCCAAA
>DATKPS010000052.1:0-96586 GCA_035524015.1 Candidatus Sulfotelmatobacter sp. | reverse complement strand
TATCCAAATATCCTCCGCGAGGTTGAGCGGTTACGTCTCCCTGCGACGATTTGCCACATTCCCGATCTTGTCTCCTTTGTTTAGGCTATTTCCAGGGCCTCAACGGTGAGATCACTACCGTCAAGGTGATCTTGTCTAGTTGGTCGAACACTGGCGAAATGGACCTCCAGTTTCGCGGAGTTCTTGATGGCCCATGTTGTACTGGGCAGCGGCCTGGACCTGGTCCGAACCTTCCTCGCACCCCTGCGACCTGAACCACCGGTCTAGGTTTCCGAGCTGCTGCCTGTTTTAGTTTTCCTTTGGGCTGGGTAATCGGCCGGTGACATACGCTACCGGCCTCCTATTGTCGCCTGAGCCTCGTGTTCATAGTTGTCCGCGCGTTCGTCACTTCAGTGTTTTTAAGGCGAAGTACAAACCGAGCGCCAGCGGCGTGAACAAGAACTAGCTGATCATAGGCGCTACGCTGCGTAGTGCAGCTTAGGACCGTGCCAACACGATGTGAGTGGTCTTGGTTGAAGAAATGCGCTCGACACAATGGTAGCCGAGCGATGGCAGATCAAGCCTGGTGAACAAAGATTCTCCGGAGCCGAGCAGGACTGGCGACTGCACGAGGTGCAATTCGTCCAACAAACGTGCCTGCAAGAATGCTCGAACGGTTGCGACTCCACCGCCGACCCGTACGTCCTTGCCGTTGGCTGCGGCGCGGGCCTGTTTCACTGCGGGTTGGATTCCATCCGTGACGAAACGAAACGTGGTGCCGCCTTCCATGGTGAGCGGTGCTCGGAAATGATGCGTCAACACAAACACATCGCAATGAAACGGCGGATTGTCACCCCACCAACCTTTCCAGTTGTCATCCGCCCAGGCGCCGCGGAAGGGGCCAAACATGTTACGTCCGATTATCCACGCACCAATATTCTCAAACCCACGAGCGGCGAAGTCATCGTCAATACCCGCGTCGCCATCCTCCTGGGCAAACACTTGGTCCGGCACATTCACGAGTCCCGCCGTGCTGCGGGAATCCCGGTTGTGCATTCTCTGGAACGTGCGCGTCGGGAAGAACCATTCCATCAGCCCTGTGCCGCCAACGCCAAGCGGATGATCGAGGCTCTGGTTCGGACCGGCGCTATAGCCATCCAGTGAAATGCCGAACCCGTGAACCCTTAGTTTTTGCGCACACATGCCTTCTCCTTACAAAGAAGCATATTACGTCGATCATTTCCCAATTGTCTCGAACAGCCCTGATTGAAGGGCTTCCTTGGCAAAATTCGTCCCACTTCTGCAGTCCCGAGTCATTTCCCAGAATCGGACTTCTGGCCCGGGATAACTTCCCGTTAGCCCGTCATCCGCTCACTGGTGCTGGGCTGCTTTGGAGTTGAGCTTCTAACTGCCTGAGATCCCAATAATCGCGCCAAGCAGCGATCTTTCCATCGCGCAATTCAAATATTCCCATACAGGGCACACTGATCTGCTTGTTCCCGACCCTGAAATGATCTACACGCTCAGTCATCACCACATCATCGTCGGCTACAATGTGATGTATTTCCCATGGTAGGGCAGCCATTTGGGCTGCACCACGCCGCAAGGTCTCTCGAATCGCGGCGCGACCTTCAACAGGCTGCCAGGGTGAATTCCACCAAATCGCATCGTTCGTAAAATAGCTAGCAAATTCGTCAGGGTCAGCCCTCACGCAAGCCTCGATAAACCGACGAATGAATACGATTTTCTCAGTGTTTTCCAACGGGTGACCTCCAAAATCTCTTTTCGGATAATACACGACGTTTTGGACCTATCGTCGGCAATGCGGAAGTAATCCGGAAGCCGTCAGCTCCTCTTTCACTGTCCAGATACGGCGTTCGAGGAGATGAGAACGCAAGCCGCCTCTGACAAACCATCACTTCACACAAGCGGACTTTTGGCCCAAGTGGTTCTGTGTGGCGCAAATTCCGGGTGACCGGTCAACGCCAACTAATAGGTCTTTGCAGACTACAGATACGAACCTAATCTGGCCCGCGGCGCCACTTCAGTAAGGTTAACTCTCTGCGCCAGCTACAAAACGGATGCGATAGTGAGCAGGCGGAACGCCGAACCGTCGCATGAATGCTCGGCGAAAACTGTCGGGATCGTGAAAACCAACCGATTCGGCGACGCGCTTCACACTAGAGCCAGGATCAGATAGCCGTTTGCGTGCCTCGTCCAACCGGAGACGCTGCACAAACGCGGCGGGACTGCTGTTGAACTCTCCCCGGAATCGGCGGGAGAACTGCCGCGGGCATAGACTGGTTTGTTCTGCCATTGCCTCCACAGAAAGGTCCTTGTTGAGGCGTCCCACCATCCATGTCGCGAGATCGGCGAAGCGGTTCGTGGTAGAAACCTGAAACTTTAACGGCTCGGAAAACTGCTCTTGTCCTCCGGGCCGCTTCATGTAGACCACCAGTTCGCGCGCCACGGCTAGCGCGATTCGAGGTCCAAAGTCTTCTTCAATTAATGCCAAGGAGAGGTCGATTCCTGCGGTGATACCCGCCGAAGTGTAGAACTTGCCGTCGCGAATGTAGAGCGCATTGGCATCAACCTTCAATGCGGGAAAGCGGCCGGCCAACTCGGCGGCGAACTTCCAGTGGGTTGTCACTCGGCGCCCGTTAAGCAGTCCGGTTGGCGCGATTGCGTAAACGCCGGTGCACACCGAAACAATTCGGCGAATGCCGTGGGCCCGGCGGCTGATCCAATCTGCCAGTTTGGGGCCAGAGGAAGAGAGGCGGATGCCCGGGCCACCAGGAATGAGAAGCGTATCTATGTTGCGCAAAGAGCTTAGGATGCAGGAAGCGGTCATGCGCAACCCGGACATCGAGCGGAACGTTTTTGTGCTTAATGCTGCAATCGTGACCTTGTAGCAGGGCTGTGGGATACCGCTCGAGTCCTCAAAAAACGCACTACTGAACGCCTCCAGGGGCCCTGTCAGGTCAAGGCTGGCGAGGTCGTCATATCCCACAATAACAATGGGTTTGGGTCTCACGTTTTTGTCTCATTAAATTAGCCAGACAACCGTCTGTCTGGAACGACATTCCTCCGGCGATCTGGGGCTTACCCACTCTAACAAAAACATGTCCGGAAGTGCCGGATAAATGTCATTTGGGACTTCTCTCTATGGAGTTATCGTCTTGTCTCGTACAGGCAATGTCTTCTGGAGGACTCCATGCGAAGCAAGGCCAACGGACTCTGGATGGCCGCGGTGATCGTGGGAATGCTTGACCTGCTAGCCCCCGTGAGTCACGCGCAGACGTCCAACAATTCACCATCTCCCACCGCCCAAACCGGTTCGCTGAAGCCGCCAGCTTCGGGCAAGATCAATGTAGCGGTCCTGATTTCGGAGGGTGCGGATGTCATGGATATCGCGGGCCCGTGGGAGGTCTTCCGCGGCGCCATGCTTACAACCAAAGGCAAGCCGTGGCATGAAGCGGATGGCGATGACATGGTAATGCCGTTCAACACGTACACCGTATCCGATTCGTTGAGGCCAGTGGACGCCAATGGACTGACCATCGTACCCAACTACACTTTTGACAATGCGCCTAAACCGCAGGTTATTGTAATCCCCGCGCAACGCGGACGCAGCGTGGCCCAGAAAGCGTGGCTATTGGCCAATTCGGCCACTGCCGATGAGACCATGTCGGTGTGCACTGGTGCTGAGGTACTGGCGCAGTATGGATTGCTCGACGGCAAAACTGCCACCACCCATCATTATTTTCTGCAAAGCATGCAGAAGCAATATCCCGCTGTGCACTTCGTCAGTGGAACCCGCTACGTGGAGAACGGCAAAATCGCCACCGCCGGCGGCTTGACCTCGGGCATCGATCTGGCACTACACGTCGTTGCGAAGTACTACGGCGACGAGGTGGCGCAGGTTACCTCTGATATTCTGGAGCATCGCAGCGCGCTATGGAAAAACCCGGAATACGAGCAAGTGAAGCCGGTTGTCGCGTCGAAGTGATCTTGCATATTGCACGAGCGGTGGCTGCAGGGACTTGGATGAATTGTCGGCTTTCCGGTGAAGTGAGCTTTTGACGGTGGTAAGCGGGTGTGAGGAAAGGTTGGTACGTGTAGAAATGGGTGGGGAACAGTTTGGGGAACACAATTGTTCTCACAAACCCGATTTTCGACCCGAAAATCAGCCCTGTGGGCCGCTAAATGATTGATTCCGAGCAACAGGCGCTGGGACTTTTCAACTTGCTAAACCGTTGTAGAGGCTAGAACTTCCCGCTGAGGGTTCGAGGATATGCGCTGAGATTCTGCGTTAATAAATCGGGAAACAGTGGCTGAACTGTCTCGCAGACTTGCTGATATGGCACGATTGCGAACAATGGGGTGAGATAGAATAAGCAAGCCTCCGTCCCACGTCACCCGACCGTTTCATACAGAGGACTGTGCACGAACTGTGCAAGAATTCAA
Source organism: Candidatus Sulfotelmatobacter sp. (assembly GCA_035524015.1). Lineage (GTDB taxonomy): Bacteria > Acidobacteriota > Terriglobia > Acidiferrales > UBA7541 > Acidiferrum. Next base: position 92,140 of record DATKPS010000052.1, on the reverse strand, counting down.
CGTTTTCATTCCATTCGGGTTACTTTTGAGCGAAAAGCAGACTCCCCGATTTGTTGGAAACGTTGATAGTTAGAAGAAATGGATGGAGTCGTTGGAGTCGGATCGTCCGCGCCCAAGGCAGGCGCGCTACCAGGCTGCGCTACGCCCCGACAGGTTGTGCAAGCTCATTATACGCGACTTCTTAACGGAGATGTTTTCCCACGGGCTGTGGAAGCCTTTCCTTGCCAATTCGTGTCCCACCAATCGCGATGTCTGCTCTGGTTTCGCGCTCACATTGTTTCTATCCTAGACATCCGGCGATCGGCGTGGTGTAGTTTTTTGCAATGAGAATATTGATTTCCGGAGCGGGAATCGCCGGACCGACGCTTGCGTACTGGCTGGCCCGCTATGGACTAGAGCCCACCATTGTCGAGACGGCGCCGCAATTGCGCACCGGAGGCTATGTCATCGATTTCTGGGGAGCGGGCTTCGAGATTGCCGACCGCATGGGCCTGCTGCCGGAAATCAGGAGCAAGGGGTACATGCTCCAGGAGGTAAGGGCTGTAAACCGTGGTGGGAAGAGAGTGGCGGGATTTCCGGCGCAAGCCTTTTCCCGGATGACGCATGGCCGCTACATCAGCCTGCCGCGCGGGGACCTTGCGTCGTCCATCTTTTCCAGCATTCAGGGCCGGGTGGAAACCATATTTGGCGACAGCGTGAGCGGCATCGAACAGAACGAAAGCGTAGTTCTGGTTACGTTTGAGAGTGGTCACGAGCGGGAATTCGACCTGGTCGTCGGGGCCGACGGGCTACATTCGCGTGTGCGCGAGCTGGTTTTCGGCCCGGAAGTGAAGTTCGAAAAATATCTCGGCTACAAGGCCGCGGCCTTCGGGATTAAGGGCTACCGGCCCAGGGACGAGCTGGTTTACGTGATGTACACGCAGGTGGGCCAGCAGGTGGGGCGGTTTGCGATGCGCGATGACTTCACGATGTTTCTGTTTACCTTTGCCGATGAGGATGTCGCGGGCCCCACGGACATTGCGGGTCAGAAGGCGCTGCTGCGCAGACGTTTTGCGGGCGGTGGTTGGGAGTGCGCGCAGATTCTTGATGCGCTCGACTCGGCTGGCGATCTCTATTTCGACCGCGTGAGTCAGATACGGATGGACCCGCAGCAGGGATTGTGGTCGCGCGGGCGGGTCGCCCTGATTGGAGATTCCGCTTCCTGCGTTTCATTGCTGGCCGGACAGGGGACGGCTCTCGCGATGGTGGCGGCCTACATACTTGCAGGCGAATTGCACTGCTGCAGGGGTGACTACGGCGAGGCTTTCCGGCGTTACCAGAATTTGTTCGGCCCTTTTGTCCTGGCGAAGCAGAAGGCCGCGCTTCGTTTCGCGGGTTCGTTCGCGCCGAAGTCGAAGCTGAGCCTTTTTCTGCGCAACCGGCTGTTCAATCTCATGTCCATCCGCTGGATAGCCGACCTGGCTGTCGGTCGCGATCTCGCCGACCATATCGCGCTTCCCGAATATAAATGACCAGGAATTTTTCGGCGTCGGCCGCGACGGAGACGAACACATTCAACGGTTCGCTGGTTCCAGACCGGAAGTGCGCTATTCATTCTAAGGCACTCTTGCGTGTTCGTGCCAGTTAGACCCGGGAACGTAACCTGGATTCGTACAAGATAACCGAATCCGCTGGGGGGAACGAAGCATCGAAGGAGTGGGAAGCGGAGCTTGATAAAAATTTGTTTACATGTGAGATTAATCACAGACCTGATAGCTCCCGCGCGCGATTCTGCTCAAACTCATAGGTCTCACATCCGCCCCCACAACCCTAATGGTCGAGGCAACCGGTGCATTGCCTGAAGCTTCCGTTCGCGGGAGCCACGGAGGAGATGTACATATGAGCCCCACTGTATGCGCAGACAGTAAGATCGAGCAATTCGAAAAAGAGGCCAGAAATTTTTTGCATGATTTGAGACGGCGGGAAGCCACCGCGATTCGCCGCTACTTTTCTTTTGACCCGCAAGCGGGAAACAGCCAGCCTGGACTCGCGGATGCACGCTATGTGGTGGCGCGGCGGCATGGTTTCCGCAGTTGGCGGGAACTCAAAGAGCGTGGGGTTTCCCGGAGCCAGGTCGCAGCCGCCTGAGTCCGGCGGTTTTCACCTGCCTAATTACTACCTTCCTGTCTTCTGGCTTCATCGCGACAAATCCAGAATCGCCAAGGCTTTGATTCCGCCAGACTCCAGCACTTTGCCTTGCACGACAATTCCAGGAACGCCGATCTGATCCAGCAATTTTTCGGGCACCGGCACACCCTTGCGTGGCGTGAGCACAAGGTAGGGTGGTCCACCCTGGTCGGGGATAAACACGAGAGGACTGCCGGCGGCGGCGCACAATTTCGCGCAGAAGGCGTGGTCGTACGCGTGGGTCTGCGTGGTAAGAAAACAATTTGCGTCGGTCAGTTCGCCGCGAAGAGTCAGCGGCTTTCCGGCGACGGCCTGGCCGGCAAAAAAATCGATGTTGCCCTGTTTGGCCATCCGCTGCGCTTTGGATAAATCGCCGACGAGTGGGCGCACCTGGGCAAACGGGAGACCATTGAGCCCGAGATTGTCGCCATATTGAAAGGCGCACAAAGCCAGAACCGCGATAAGAGTAAGTAACGCGATGCGCGATTTCCTATTTGGCGGCACTGGTTGCGGCATAAGGTGCACGTGGCCCGCTGGCGCTTTTCTGATTGCCATAGACAACGCGCCAGATGGAATTCGAGCCGTCGTCCGTAACTAGCAGCGAGCCATCCGGCGCCACAGCGATGCCTACCGGCCGGCCCCAGACGTGCCCATTGTCCACCACGAAGCCGGTGAGGAAGTCCTGGTAGTCCCCGCTGGCGCGCCCGCTATGATGCATGGGGACCCGGATGACTTCATATCCGGCGCGCACCGAGCGATTCCAGGAACCATGTTGCGCTGCGAACAGATCGCCCTGATATTCCTCGGGGAATTGCTTGCCTTCATAGAAAGCCATCTCGAGCGAAGCGAAGTGCGGTTGCAACAGCACATCGGGCACGATCGTTTGATTTTGCAATTCCGGATGTTTGCCGGCGTGGCGGGGATCCTGATTGCCGCCGATGTACCACCAGGGCCAGCCGTAAAAACCGCCGTCCTGCACGTGAGTGATGTAATCCGGCACCAGATTGTCGCCGAGGCCGTCGCGTTCATTCACCGAACACCACAGTTCGTGGGTGGTGGGGTGAATCGCCAAACCGCCGCCGGCATTGCGGATGCCAGAGGCGTACACACGCATGCCGGAGCCATCGGGATTAAATTCCAAAATGTCCGCGCGGTTCTTCTCGCCCGGAGTCGTGTCCGGATCGTCGACGTTGGACGCGGAGCCGACCGCCACGAACATTTTCTGGCCGTCGGCCGTGAACTCCACCGAGCGCGTCCAATGGCCGCCGCCGTGCGGCAGATTCACAATGTGCTGCTCCGGTCCGCGGGCCTTCAGATCGCCATTTTTGTAGGGGAAGCGCACCACGGAGTCCGTATTGCCGATGTACACCCATTGCGGATCGGGGCCGACGGGATAGAAAGCGATACCATAGGGCCGATTGAGCTTGGTGGCGAAGACGCTGACCTCCTGCGGCTTTCCGTCGCTGCTGATGCCGCGGAAGATCTTGATTTCGCCGGCGCTGCTTTCGGCCAGGAAAATGTCCCCGTTTGGCGCGGTGCGAATCAGGCGGGGGTTCTTCAGATCGCTGGCATACAGCTGCACGGTGAATCCCGCAGGAGCGTTCGGCCAAGCGTCTTTAGGACGAGCGACCACCTTCGGACCATTGTTCGACGACGACGTGGCATACGGCTTGGGCAAGTCTTGCGGCGTGATTTTGCGGGTGTTGCCGGGCGCCTCGTAGCGGAAGTCCACAAACGGAGCCGACGGCGGCGGAGCATTGGTGGTAACCGGCGTAAACTCTTTCTCCGTGGCGGCGCTCTGCGCGGCCGGAGAATTCTTCAGCGACTTCAAATAAGTGACCAGTTGCCAGCGCTGCTCCTCGGGCAAACTCCCCCAAGCAGGCATGCCGTTGGCCACCGAACCTGTGGTAATGAACCAGAAAACCTCGCCATCCGGCGCGGTCTGCGTGGGACCGACGGCGACCGGGGGAATATTCCCGGTGCCCTGACCGGTTGGTCCGTGGCACGCGGCACAGTTGGCGGCATAGAGTTTCGCCCCGGCAGCAGCGGCGGCGGACTCATCCGCGAAAGGATTTTTTTGTTGCGTACTGGATACCGGGGCATTGTGAAAGTGTGCGTCCTGAGCGGAGACTCGCCAGGCCACGAAGATGCACAGGATGAAGCAGACGATGACGATGAGCGAACCGAAGCACCCGCGGATTCTCAAGGTTCCTCCCAAGCGATTGGAATATGCGTTGAATACGCTACTACATTAGAGGAATCGAGTGGATACTGCGTTCCATGTTTTTGCGCCGGGTCCGATGTCCTACAGGTTTAACTTGAGAAACGCGGCTGTTTGGCGGCGCAGCGGGTGCTTCGCGTTCCACCGACGGTTGCGCTACCATAAAAACAGCGAAGCGAATCCGGCGGATCCTCCATCTCGAAAGGACAATGCGATGAGACGGGCATTCTGGGCAGCGCTGTTGAGCGGCATGGTGCTGCTGGCGGGCGGCTGCAAAGCAAAAACCGATAGCACCGATGCCATCCACACGGCGGTGGTCAAGTATCTTTCGGCGATGACCGGGTTGAACGTCAACAATATGACCGTCACGGTGACCAAGACCGTGGTGACCGGTGACACGGCGCAGGCCGAAGTCGAGATTCGCGCGAAAAACGGCGATGCCAATGCACCCGGAATGCAACGCACCTATCAACTCCAAAAGCAGGGCGAGGATTGGGTGGTGGTGAAGAGCGAGCAAACCGGCGGGATGCAGCACCCCACCGCAGGCGAAATGCCGCAGGGGAACCTGCCGCCTGGCCATCCACCCACCGGAGGAGCCAATGGTCAGGTGCCCGCAAACCATCCGGACTTCAATTCCATCCTGAACAACGCGCAGCAGTCCCAGTCGCAATCGCAGCAACAGGGAAGCCAGCCGCCCGCGCAGCAGCCGTCGAGTGGGTCCAAGCCGTAACGCGCATTTCTCACCACGCACAACCTTTGAATGGAGCTGTCATCCTGAGTCCGCGCAGTTTGCAGGCGAGGGATCTCACCGTACAGTTTTTGCTCGGTGTCTGCGATGGGCGCAGTGTGGATCGGTTGAGATGCTTCGCTGGCGCTCAGGATGACAGGCGCGTTTTGTTGCTGGGAGGCGGGACCCCAAGAACCAGTGCAAAGACGGCATGTGGGACACCCCAGTACAGGAGTTCAAGACGCAGGATGGTGCGGACATGGGGCGCAGGGGTGCTGTTGGGTGCCAAGACATGCGCCCCTACGAAAGAGGACACAAAATCCATCCAGCTGTTATGCAATCGTTGGGAGAAGTTTAAAAATCCTGCAAGTCTTCCGTGGGCAGTGCCACGCGGACCGCGTTTAGCACCGCGACCAAATCGATCACTTCTTGCCCGACGGCACCCCAAATCGGCGGCAGAAAGCCGAACGCCGCCGCAATCATGCCGATAACACTCGCGGCCATGCCACCGAGCGCACTTTGCAAGGCAATTTGCCGCATGCGCCGCGCGATGTGCATGAGTTCGTCGATTTTTTCCAGCGCGGCTTCCAGGATGACCGCGTCGGCGGCTTCCGTGGTGATGTCGTTCTGCGAACCGAAGGCCACGCCAACGGTGGCGGCCAGCAGCGCGGGCGCGTCATTAATGCCGTCCCCGACAAAGAGCGTGCGGCCCTTGGCGGTCTCCGCTTTCACGATGGCCACTTTTTCTTCGGGACTTTTGCTGGCGTGCACTTCGCTGATGCCTACGCTTTCCGCCAGGTACTTCACTTCAGACTCGCGATCGCCGGAGAGCAGCATCACCTTGCGCACATCGTGCTTTGGTTCGAGGTGCTGGATAAACGAAGCGCTGTCGTTGCGCGGCGCGTCGTGGAAGCGAATGGCTGCGGCGTAGTGGCCGCCGACAAACACCAGGCACTCCAGGCCGCTTTCGAGTTGCGGTAAAGGAAGTTGCAGCGCGGCGACCTTTTTCCGCCCGGTAATCTGTACCGCGCGCCCAGAAATGTGGCCGCGCAGACCTTCGCCGGGACGTTCGCTGATTCTCTCGACGGGCAACACCGCAATACCTTGGCGACCAGCTTCCGCGACAATGGCGCTGGCCAGCGGATGCTTGGAATATTGTTCCAGGCTTGCGGCCAATTGAAGCACCTGCGTGGGGTCGTGGCCGTCGGCACAGAGAATCTCGGTCACGGTGGGGCGGCCGTAGGTGAGCGTGCCGGTTTTGTCGAAGATCAGCGTTTGGCACTTCTCAATCTGCTCGAGGACGGCGGGATTCTTGATGATGATGGCGCGGCGCGCCGCCAGCGAAATAGCGCCAATGATGGCGGTGGGAATGGCCAGCAGGAGCGGGCAAGGCGTGGCGATGACCACCACCGCGAGGAAACGTTCGGATTGGCTGCTCAGCAGAGCCGCCGTCGTGGCGACGCCCAGCGCGAGAGGGGTGTACCAGGCGCCCAGTTGATCCGCGAGACGGCGCAATTGCGGGCGCTGCTGCTCGGTCTGCTGCATCACCTGCATGATGCGGGCGTAGCGCGAGTCTTCCGCTAATTTTTCTGCGCGAATCACCAGCAAGGCTTCGCCGTTGATCGCCCCGGAAATCACCATGGAGCCGGGCGTCTTGGAAATTTCGTACGGTTCGCCGGTCAGGTACGCTTCGTCCATCACGCTGTGGCCTTCGAGGACGGTGCCATCCACCGGGCAGATTTCGTGGGGAAGCACGGTCAGCTCGTCGCCAATGCGAATGTCGCCCAGCTTCACGTCGACGAGCGTGCCGCCCTCTTTGCGATGCGCAATGCTGGGCATGCGTCGCGCCAAGGCATCGAGCACCGAAGAAGCACGCGCGGTGGCGAAATCCTCCAATGCCGCGCCGCCCGAAAGCATCAACACCACGATGGCCGCGACAAGATATTCGCGCAGCAGGATGGCGGTGATGATGGAGATACCCGCCAGAAGATCGGAGCCAAAGTCGCGCTTCCAAAATTTTTTCAGCAGCTCCCAAACCAAGGGCACGCCACCCACGACCACAGCGATGAAAAGCGGCAGGTTGGCGCGGAAGCTAGGAAAGTGCAGGAAAAACTTCAGGATAAGGTGCAAAGCTATTGCAACTAGCGTGAACCCGGCGATCAGCGTTTCTTTGGAGGGAGCGAACCGCAGCTTCTCCGGTTGCGCCATTGCTACAACTTATCGCATAGCTGGTTGTGCAAGTCAAAGATGCAATAATGTTGCGACTGGCGTGGCGAGCGCTACCGATGGCCGTGCGAAATTGTAGCGGCGGGTTTATCCCGACGGACCAGCGGCGTAAAGCCGCTGCTACTAAAATAGCGGCGCCCGTAGAGGCCATTCAAGCGCAAGAACACGCGCGACGAATCGCGTCAGACGGTCTTGTCTTTCGAGTAGCAAATGTGCTCGAGGTTGCAAGCGGAGCAATTGGGTTTGCGCGCGAAGCACACCCGGCGGCCGTGCCAGATCAACTGGTGCGAAAAGAGGATCCACTTGTCCTGCGGGATCACCGCCATAAGATCCTGCTCGATTTTCTTGGGATCTTCGTTGCGGGTCAGATCCAGGCGATTCGAAAGGCGCTGCACGTGGGTATCGACCACAACACCGGCGGCGATGCCGTAAGCCGTGCCCAGCACCACGTTGGCCGTTTTGCGCGCCACGCCGGGTAACTCCAGGAGTTCGTCCATGGTACGCGGCACTTGCCCGCCAAACTTCTCGAGGATGCCCTTGCTGGCGCCGATGATGGACTTGGTTTTGTTGCGGAAAAAGCCGGTGGGACGAATTTCCTGCTCGAGTTCGGCGGGATTGGCGTAGGCGAAATCTTCGGGCTTCTTGTATTTCTTGTAAAGTTCCTGGGTGACCTGATTCACACGCACGTCCGTGCACTGGGCGGAAAGAATGGTGGCGATGAGCAACTGAAACGCGTTGTCGTGTTTTAATTCGCATTTGGCATTGGGATAGGCTTCGTCGAGCTTGGCCAGAATGGCCGCGACGCGCTTTGGGTCGGTGCCTTTGGCCGCTCCTGCGGGAGCTTTTTTAACGGCAGACTTGGCCGGCCTTGTGACCTTTGTGGGCTTTTTCGCTGCTGCTTTTCGAACGGGTTTCTTGGCTTTTTTGGCTGGGGCCATACACATTCTCCAGGAAGCATTGTTATGTTACGCGAGTTGCGGGTGCTCGCGCGACTGCCAGCGGCGTAAAGGCGCTGCTACGCAGGTTCTAGAATGGATAGCAGGCGGCGGAACGCGTTGCCGCGATGGCTGTGCTGGTTTTTCTCCGCGGCATCCAATTCGGCGAAGGACTTGCCGAGTTCGGGGAAGTAAAACACCGGATCATAGCCGAAGCCGCCAGCGCCGCGAGGCGCCTCGAGAATTTCCCCGTCCACTTTGCCGGAAACGACCGCCACGCAGCGCCCACGCAGAGCCAAGGCAATCACGCACACAAAGAACGCCGAGCGTTGAGCCCCGGTCTTGCCACGCAACGCCGCCAGCAATTTTTCGTTTCGCTGTTCACTGCTCGCGCCGGGCCCGGCATAGCGCGCGGAGAGCACCCCGGGCGCGCCGTCCAAAGCGGGAACAACCAGGCCGGAATCATCGGCGAATACCATGCCATCTGCGCGTTTCGAATAATAGAGCGCTTTGCCTACGGCATTTTCCGCGAACGTAGGAGCATTTTCGGGGAATTCCGGAATCGCGGCGAAACCGGGAAGCAACTGCAACGCAAGCGCTTGGCCGCCAGCGAGAACTTCATATTCACGAAGTTTGCCGGGATTGCCGGAAGCCAGAATGAGTTTTTGCGGTGACGCAGTTGCGGTCATCGGCCGCCCAGGAATTTGGAAGGCAGCACGGTGCGCTGCTCCTCGCTCAACCGGCGAATGCCCGCGGCCGCCAGCGCCAGAAGGTCCTGCATCTCGCCACCTGTGAACGGCCGGCCCTCGGCCGTCGCTTGAATCTCCACAAAATCGCCGCGTCCGGTCATAACCACGTTCATGTCCACTTCCGCGCGTGAATCCTCTTCATAGCAAAGGTCGAGGAGAGCCACATCGTCGACAATACCGACGCTGGTGGCCGCCACCGTATCAATCAGCGGGGAACTGCGTAGCATCCCGGCGGCGACCATCCGCTCCATGGCCAACGCCAAAGCGACGAACGCGCCGGTGATCGAAGCCGTGCGCGTGCCGCCGTCCGCTTCAATCACGTCGCAATCGATCCACACGGTTCTGTCACCGAGGGCCTCCTGATCGATGACCGCGCGCAGCGAGCGCCCGATCAAACGTTGTATCTCCAGCGTACGCCCGGATTGCCGGCCTCGCGTGGCTTCCCGCTGGGTACGTTCTTCGGTGGCGCGGGGCAGCATGCCGTATTCGCCGGTGACCCAGCCCTTGCCGGTGCCCTTGAGAAAAGAGGGCACGCCATCCTCGACCGTGGCTGTACAGATCACGCGCGTTTTGCCAAGTTCGATCAAGACACTCCCTTCCGCCTGGGAAATAAAATCGGGTGTGATTTTCAGTTGCCGGATCTGGTCTGGGCTGCGACCGTCGCTTCGCAAGGAGTCCTCCCCGGGAGCACACAGCTTAGGTGCTTCAAGGATAGTCCGGAATGCAGTTTCGACAAAGCATGGGCTCGAAGAAAATAAATTCCTCGGGCAAACACCGCCCTCGGAATGACAGTTTTTTGGTTTTTTTTGTGGTCCGCCGCGAAGCTGTGCTGTCGCGACGTGGCACAGGCACTCCTGCCTGTGCTCTTGGGTTGCCCAAAGCGTGCGCTGACGCTAAGTTTGGAAATTGAAGAGAGATCCCTCAGCCTCAGGCTGCGGAAGACCCTAGCCTGAGGGTTGGGACGACAGGCTTTTGGGGCGGGGACCATCGGCACAAGAAAACCGATTGCTGATGGCCACCGCTGCGGCCACGACCGCAGGAGAAACGAACGAGGGCGCGGTCCTTCAGGGGCTGAAGCCCAATTCAATGCCGAGTGCCCGCCTCGCGGCTGAAGCCGCGACCTACAAATCGGAGAGTTTTTTCGCGGGCTGTGCTGTGAGCAACCCAAGAGCACCGGCAGGAGTGCCTGTGCCAGGGTTACTGGCGTTTCGTGGCGCGCTTCATCTTCTCGTAGGCTTTTTGGATCGGCGCGGTCAATACCGACACTCCGGACTTCGCCGGCGGCGTCCCGGCATTGCTCATGCTCACCTGGAAAGTCTGCGTCAAATCCAGATGCCCGGCCAGCGTGTCCACTTCCTGCCCGTGGATGAGAATGCGCAAGCGCTGCACCTGAGGTACGTTCGCTTCCAGCGTGCGGGTGATGGAGTCGACGGCGAGTTGCTCGCTCTGAATTCCCGAGGGAATCGAGCTGGCTAAAGCTTCCGAAAAGTCGGCCACACCGGTACCATCCGGCAAAATGTAAAAGGCGAGAAGGGCTGCATCGGGAGGCAAAGTACGCGCCTCCGGATCGACGGGCCCGGCAAGCAGCGTGTTCAGGATTTCTTTTGCGCGCAGGGTCGCGTCGCTGGAAAGCGGCAACTCCACGGTTACCGGCACCAGCGTGCCGTCATTCGCTCGCGAGCCCCAGTACATTTGCGCCTTCACCCGGGGTTCCCCGCTATTCACCGGCGCCGGAGGCAAGAGCTCGCGTCTGGCCTGCTCAGCGGTCTGCTCGGTCAGGTTCTTCGCCTTGTAGACTTGGCGGCGCAGGGCAGGGAAATACAGCGCCGCGCCAATCACCGCTACCGCGAGTCCACCGGCCAGCCAAAGACGCCACTTTGGATTCATGGTTGCGTCACCAAGGGGGTGCCGGGCATCACTGGCACGACATACGACGGACGAAACGCGGCTACCCCGTGTGCGATGGCGTCGGCTACACCGGGAGCCATGCGGTCCAGATCCTCGCGATTTTCCACCGACACGCTGGAAATCTCCACAGCGATGGCCGGCGCTGCGGTGGTTCGCAATTGGCGAATCGGCGCCACCTGTGCCACGTCCGGCGAGCCTTTGAAGCGCTTGGCCAGTTCGGCTTGCACCATGTCGCCGAGTTTATGGCTGAGCGGCACGAAGGGCGCTTGCGCTTGATCCCAGGGGATCAAACCGGTCGGGTCGCGAGAAACCGCCGTGTCCGGCTCGACGTAGGTGCGCACCGTGCCCGGCAGTCCCGTGGAAGCAATGTGCAGACTGATAAAAACAGCCCCGCGCTGGGCATTGGCGCGTGCGGATCGATCGTCAAAGGAGGGATTCTCGTTCCCCTCTCGCGTTTGAATCACCTGAAACCCTTGTCCCTCCAGCGCACGCTTCACCTGCGTAGCGAACTGCAACACCACTTCACTTTCGCGTATGCCTTCCGTGCCGCGGGCACCCAAGTCGGTACCCCCGTGGGCGGGGTCGAGCACGACTATATTCAAGCCCACGCTGGGGGCTTCGCGAAGTGGCGATGGCGGCGGAATCGTGGTTGCAGGCGCTTGTGAGGTGGCAGCGGGTGCGGTCGACGGAGTCCGAGCCGCGGCACTGCTTTGGGAACTGGTGGCAGCTTGCTGCTGTGCGCTGAGGCCGTCGATCAGAAGGCCAAAGGCAAACGCCAGACCAAGCAGCCCGGCCAAAAACAATCTGCGGTTTCCGTGCGACGTCCTCACAACCAGCAGAATACCAAATCTTATCGGTGGCTTGCGCTGTCTTAATGAAAACGCGTCTCGTAAAAGAACACTTTGCGGAAAAAGTCGAAAAGGCAATTGCTGTGGCGGGCTGTGTCGCGCCGATGGCGCTGCGTTCGTGGTTGTTCGTCAGCGCATGTGGCACAGGCACTCCTGCCTGTGCTCTTGGGGTGGCCGTCGCACAGGCTCCTTAAGTTGCGGCTAGCCGGGCACTGAAATTTGATTGATTTGTGCTGGGACCGCTAGTCCGCGGCATTCGCTTCGGGCACCAAGTCAGCAGCGTAGCGTGCGCGCAGTTTGCCGGTGGCGAAGTAGATGCCGAACCCGGCCAGTATGATCAGGAAGCCAAAGAACAAAGCGTTCATCCCGAGCAGGGATTCATGATCGCTTTCGACCATGGCCAGAACGAGCAGGGCTAGTGGGAACAAGCCGCAGGTAACCGCCCCGGCCATCCCGCCGGGCACGCGGAACTCCCGGCGCAGTTGCGGTTCGCGGATGCGCAAGGCCACCAGGGTCACGAACTCCAGCATCAGCGACGCACCGTACAGCATAATGTCCAGCGTCACCAGGCGCTGGAAGCCCAGCACCAGGCAGGGAATCCAGCACACCGCGCAAACCAGGATGGAGACCCAGGGCGTTTCGTTCTTCTGGGTCACCTTGGCGAAGACTTTGGGCAGCATGCCATCGCGCGCCATCGCCAAAGGCAAACGCGAATAGCTCAGCACCAGGGCGTTGAACATGCCAAAGGCGCTCATCATTCCGCCCAGCGTAACCATGAAGCGCAGCCACTGGACGCCCGCGATGGAACCGCCGAGCGTGCCGGCAATCGTGGCCCAGGAGCCTTCTTCGTTGAAGGCCGAGGCCGGCATCCCAGTCAGATACACGGCGACAAACGGCAGAATATAGGTGAGCGACACCAAAATGACGGCAGCAATCATCGCGCGCGGGTAGGTACGGCGCGGCCGCTCCACTTCCTGGGCGATGGTAGAGGCATTGTCCCAGCCCATGTAGTTCCACATCGCCACCAGCACGGCGCCGAGCAAGCTGACCGAAACGCCGGTGGTTGCCACGTGGGTGTCGGCATACGCGCCTGCCTTCATCGGCGATAGCAGCACGATCAGCGCGAAGGGCAGTGAGAGCAGGAAGAACAACCAAACCGAGGTCAACCCGACCACGCGGATACCCGCAAGGTTCAGCACCACGCAGGTAACCACCACAAACAGCGCGGCCAGCAAACCATAGTTCATCGTCAACACTCCGCCAAACAGCGCGTAATTCCCCTGGCCAAACCACGGCACCATCTGCTTCAGGTAAATCACAAACAGCGTCGGATAGATGGCCATATCAAAGATGCTTGCGGCCAACGACAGCCATGCTTCCTGGAATCCCCAGAAATTACCGAGACCGCGGCGTACCCACGCGTAATATCCACCCTCCGCCGGCAGCGCGCTGGAAAGTTCGCCGATCATGAACGCCGTCGGCAAACACCACAGCACCGGCAGGAACAGCAAAACCAAAATTCCGCGGCCATAGCCCGCCCCCGCGATGATCGATTCCGTTCCGTAGGTGCCACCGGACACCATGAAGAACGTAGCAGCCACAAGCGGCCAGAGCGTCAGCTTGGCTACTGCCTTTTTTGTGGAGGGAAATACTTGGGAAGGAACTCCGGCGGGGAGCGATATAGTGCTCAATTTTTTTCTCTCGTCCTCCTAAAGTGCGACTCGCCGCTCATTTCCGTCGAAGCAAGTGCACTTCTCGAAGAATACAAGGTCTGTGCGCGCACGCAAGAAAAAAATGCACGAAACCAAAAAATTTTGCGTCGTCTAACCGCACCTTCGGACGGTCACACCTCGAGGGAATTTTGTAGCGGCCGCCTTCTGAGGCGGGCGACTAGAGCATTTGCGAAAAAGCCGAAGGGCACTTCCTCAGGGGCTGAAGCCCAATGGATTGCCGGGCGCTTATGTCGGAGCTAAAGAGTCTGTGTGAGAAGTCGTAAACAGGCCCTCAGCGGCTGAAGCCGCAATGATTTTGCGCTGGCTACGGCACGGCTAAAGCCGTGCCCTGACGAAAAATAGGAGTTGTCACACAGGCTCTAAAGCTCCGACCGCCGATGCCAAGCTCATTTTTCCGCTAGCTGTGAAGCCGCAGTGATTCTGCGCAGGTTGGGTCACGGCTGACGCGGCAGCGGAAAAAGCGAGCAAAGAGTCTTCAGAGGCTAAAGCCCCCGCCTCCTAAAGAACCTGGTTTTTCTGCAAGCTGGGAAGCCTGTGCGGCGGCAACCCAAGAGCACAGGCGGGAGTGCCTGTGCCACATGCCCTGACGAAAACGCACGTGCTACACTCCAAGAGATACGCACTCATTCTTTTCTCTCGGGGGATTCACCCGCATGAAACAACTCCGCCCAATGTCTGTTCTGTTGTGGTTTTTCCTGGCTAGTTCCATTACCCACGCGCAGCAAAACACCACTCCGCGGCCCATCGGCGTCGACGACCTGTTCGGTGTGCGCGAGGTTCACGATCCGCAGATCACTGCGGATGGCCAGTTCATCGCCTACACGGTCACCTCCACTTCCCTGAAGCAAGACAAAAACCTGACGCAGATCTGGATGATCCCTGCCGCGGGCGGCGAAGCGATTCCCATGACCGCTGCGGACGAGGATTCCGACCACCCGCGGTGGTCTCCCGACGGCAAGTTCCTGGCGTTTCTCTCTTCCCGCAAGGATGCCGACGGCGACGATGGCAAGACCCAGGTCTACCTGCTGAACCGGCAAGGCGGCGAAGCGCAGCGCTTGACCGATACGATTCAAGACGTGGACGACTTCGCCTGGTCGCCCGATGGCAAGCGCCTGGTGCTGATTTTGCGCGATCCCAGCCCTGAGGAACTCGAAGCCGCTGCGCCCAAGGGCAAAGAAGAAGACGGCGCGGATAGGCCTGCCGCTGGGAAAAAGCCCAAAGCGCAGCGCCCCTGGGTGATTGACCGGCTGTACTTCAAGGAAGATACGGTTGGTTACCTGGAGCGTCGCCGCACCCACCTCTACGTGTTCGACATTGCCTCCAAATCGATGAAGCAAGTCAGCTCCGGCGATTATGACGATAGCCAACCGGCTTGGTCGCCCGACGGCCAGCAACTCGCCTTTGCCAGCAATCGCTCGAAGCCCGACCCCGACGCTACGTACGCGGTCAACATTTGGGTCGTGGGCGCGGACAACACGGATAAAGGAGCGAAGCCGGTACAGGTAACCACCGGGCTCGGCGGCGATCACGAACCAGCCTGGTCGCCCGACGGTGAGTGGATTGCTTTCTCCACGCAACTCGATCCGAAGCTATTCGAATACGGCACCAAGCACATCGCCATCGTTCCGGCTGCCGGCGGCCAGCCCAAGGTGCTGACCTCGGCGCTAGACCGCAACAGCATCACCCCGCACTTCACCGAAGATGGCAAGTCGATCTACTTCCTGGTCGACGACGACGGCACCCAGAACCTGGCCGAGATCAATGTAGCGGACAGCAAGATCACACGCCCGATTGGTGGACGCCTGTTTGTGGACGGCTACAGCGCCGCGAAGAATGGGACGCTGGCCGCGGCCGTCTCCACCATGGACCGCCCGTACGAACTATTCACCGCGCCAGGCGGCCAGCTGACGCGGCTGAGCCATGTGAATGACGCGTGGCTGGCGAATTTCAAACTGAGTCAGGGCGAGTACGTTTCCTTCAAATCAAAGGATGGCACCATCGTGCACGGCTACATGTACAAGCCGCTCGACTACAAGCCCGGCGTCAAGTACCCGACGATTCTGCGGCCCCACGGCGGCCCGGTCTGGGCGTATTACGCCGAGTTTCAGGACCTGGCGCAGCTGTTCGCCGCCAACGGTTACGTGGTGCTGTTCCCCAACCCGCGCGGGTCCTCGGGCTACGGCCAGGATTACTGCAAAGCGATTTTTGCGGCGTGGGGCGAGAAGGACTATCAGGACGACGTTGCGTTCGTCGATTACGCGATTGCCCAAGGCATCGCTGACCCCGCCAAGCTCGGCGTAGGCGGCTGGTCCTACGGCGGCATCTCGACCGATTTCATCATCGGCCACACCAACCGCTTCAAAGCGGCGATCTCCGGCGCCGGCGCCGCTGAGTTCACCAGCCTGTGGGGTCACGACGAGTATGTTCGCGACTACATCGCCGAACTTGGCCTGCCTTGGGAACACCGCGATGTGTGGGACCGCGTGGCTCCTTTCTGGCATGTCAACGACATTCAGACTCCCACCATGTTCGTCGGCGGCAACATCGACTCGAACGTGCCCGTTCTCGGTGGCGAGCAGATGTACCAGTCGCTGAAGGCGCTAGGGCGAGACACGCTTTTGGTGGTTTACCCCGACGAGTATCACGAGTTCAAGTCACCCAGCCATATTAAGGACCTGAACGAGCGCTACCTGGCCTGGTATGCGCACTACGTCAAGGCCGATGGCACACCGGCTCGGCCCCCGGCGGAGAAGGTGGTCAAAGCCGCCGACTAGACCCTGCGGTTCGCTGCCGCCCACAGGCCTAGTCACATTTGTCGTACCAAGCCGGGAAAGAGGGATTCCTCACTTCGCAGACTCGGTTCGGAATGACAGATCCAGGGTTGCGAGACTACCGCAGTTGTAGGGCTCGCCTTCTGCTTGCCCTGCGCAGGAAGGGGGGCGGGCCGTTGGTTTTGCGTCCGTCTGGGCACCGAACCAAAACCCACACGCACCGAGCCCCCGCGATCTATCGTGCTAAGCCCATTTTTGCGCCGATCACTTCGCCGGACACGATAATTTCCACGCGCCGGTTTTGTTTTCGTCCCGCAGCGGTGCTGTTATCCGCAACGGGATCCGCTTGCCCCAGTCCCTTGGCGGTAATCGTGTCCGCGGAGAGACCCTGGGATATCAGAAAGGTGCGCACGGAGTCGGCGCGCTGCTGCGACAGATTCAGGTTGTAGTCGGGAGTTCCAGTGGTGTCGGTATAGCCTTCGATGGCCAGATTCAGCCCCGGATGTGCCTGGATAATTCCGGACAGCTTCGCCAGCTTCAGCTGCGCGTCCTGGCTCAGGGCGTACTTGTTGGTTTCGAACAATACGTCGGCCATGTTCACCACCAGGCCTCGCGGCGTATCGGTCGTTTGCAAAACGTCATTCAGCTGTTTGAGCAGCTGAGCGCGCAAAGCAGCCGTCTGCGCCTGAGCGCGGGCGGCTTCGTCGCGGGCCGCTTGCTCTTTCGCCTGCAACGCCGCCTGTTGTGCGGCTGCTGCGGCTTGCTGCTGGGCGGCTTCTGCCGCGGCCTCCGCCTTCATTTGCGCTTCCCGGGCTTCGGTCAACTCGGCTTGCCGTTTGGCTTCGGCGTCCGCCTCGGCTTTGGCTTTGGCGGAGGCTTCGGCGGCGGCTGCTGCGGCGGCTGCATCCTTCTCCTTCTGGATGCGTTCCGCTTCCTGGCGTTCCGCGGTCAGCGCGCGAGCGTCTTCCGCAAACTGGATAGTCTGCCGCGCATTGGTAATGATCTGAGACTTGTCTGCGCCGGAACTCAAGGCATTTTCCGCCATTTGCAAGCTGCTGCTGGCCTTGGCAAACACGTCGGGCGCATATTGTTCGGCGCCGCGCGACTTGGCGATATCCACGGCGTTGCGCGCTTCATACATGTCCAGCGGAACCTTCTTCAGATCCGGAGTGAGTGCCAGGGGATTCCCGAGTTTCGTGTACTGACTGCGCTTCATCAGCTGGTAGTTGTTATCTGGAAAGATTTTCCCTTTGGTGTTTTTCTTGGTGTCGTTCTCTAACACCACCACTTCGCTCGGTAATTGCACCGCGAAATAGGGCTCGGCGGTCACAATCATCGCGAAGGTTTGCGATTGTGCGGTTACGCTCAGCTTGCCGTCCCCGTTCTTGTCGATGGGAATTTCGCCAAGATTGCTGGTGCTGCCGTCCGGCGTAATGGTCCAGAGCACATAGGTAAGGAACTCCGCGCCCAACGCGGTGGGCTGCGGCATTCCTTTGACCTTCAGATCGATGTCCGTGCCACCGGTCTTGGCTTGCACTTTCGCTTCGCCGCTGGCATTGGGTGCCGCGGTGGTCCCCAGGAAAATGACCTTGGTGGCACCGCCGCCCACGGTGTAGCCGACCGCCTTGATCGAGCGGGTCACCACATCTTCGGGTGGCACTTCTTTTTTGTTCTGTTGCGCCGCCGCGATGCCCGCGGATAGAAACACACACACAGCAGGCACGAGTAACTTCCATACACGCTTCATTGTATTTCTCCCTGATAGGTTCCGTCGCACATGGAGGGGCGGCTCGCCCGGCGACGCACCGATTCTACCTCAGATTCCGACGGTTGGCGGCATCGCTGTCAACGGCCGTGGGCCTTATCATGAAAAATTTACTTTGGGCCTGTCCTTCACCTTGGCGAGCTGCGGAACCAGGTGGACAGCTTACGGAAAAATGTGGCTGGCAATGCGGGTCGGAGCTTCGGCTCCGACATAACCGCTCTGCTTGGAATGGGCTTTGGCCCCTGAGGAATTGCTTTTCGACTTTTTCCGTAGCTCGGTAGCCGCTTCCCTCCCAATACGCGGGGAAAAACGGCCAGGTGATGCAGAAGCGGAGCGCCGCGATTAGCGTACAACGCGCAGAGACTCGTAGATGGGTGGCTGGCGCACCATGGTTGCAACTGTCATCGCTGCGAAGGCCGCCGCCAGCATCGGCAGTAGCAGAGCGGAACTTCCCACCAGCTCGATGACCAGGATGATTCCGGTGACCGGCGCGCGTACCACCGCGGTGAAAAATGCGGCCATGCCCACGACCGCGAATTCCTGCGGAAGATGCGCGTCGCCATGAAAAAGGCGAATCCACAGCCAGCCCAGCAACAAGCCGCCTTGCGAGCCAATCGTCAACATCGGCGCGAACAAGCCGCCCGGCGTTTCTGCCGAGTACGAGAGCGGGCCGAGCAGGAAACGAATCAGGAAAATCACCACGATCGCGATGGACACTACATTGCTTGTGAGCGCTTGCTGTGTCAGCCCGTCGCCCCCACCAATCAGGGAGGGAGCAAACCAGCCCAGCAGGCCCGCCACTACCCCGACGGCTGCTGCGCGGAACTCCACGGGAATTTTGTTCAGCCGGGTTTGCAGCGCCATCATTGCCAGAATGGCGCGCGAGTAGGCTATGCCAGCAAGCCCCACCACGACTCCCAAAACAATATGCGGCCAGACCCTGCCCACATTCATCTGGTCCAGCGAAGGCACCAGGAAATCGGGAGAGTGTCCCAGCAGCAGCCTGGCCACGCCAATCGCTCCCACCGAAGTGCCCAACGTGGCGATGGAAATGGGCACGTCGAAGGCGCCGACCAATTCTTCCAGCACAAACACAGCGCCGGCGATTGGCGCGTTGAAGGCCGTGGCTAATCCCGCTCCGGCGCCCGCCGCTAGTAACACGTGCCGCTCTTCCTCACCCCGTCGAAACAGGCCGCCCAAAATGTAGCCGATGACCGCGCCGATCTGCACGGTCGGCCCTTCGCGCCCCAGGGCCAAGCCCGCGCCGCCGATGGCCATCCATCCGCCAACGAGTTTCACCCACACGATGTGAAACGGGTTGCCGATCCACCCCTCTCGCAACTGAGATTCGACGTACGGAATTCCGCTTCCCGTGGATTCCGGTGCGATCGTCCGCACCAGCCATGCGGCTATCGCTGCGAACAGCGCCATTGCCGCGATTACCAGCACTGCTCCGCCCCATCCCCACCCGTGCGCCTTTCCGATGCACACTGTGCGCCAAACATCCAGCTGCCGGAGTCCGAGACGAAAAAACGCTCCCACCAACCCGGCCACAGCGCCAACCAGCAGAGAAAGCAGTCCGAGCACAAATGGATTGCGCGGCCCCGCTTGCTTGGCATGCACTATTTTTCGTTCTTCCGCCATGACCATCCTCGAACGCGCTCGCGCTGCAAAGCGTATACCAGATACGTTCCAGCTCGCGATACCTGATTGTCGTTAGGAACGGTTTCCCTCGAGTCTGCGTGGATCGGTTTGCCCTGGCCGTGTGCCGCGAGTTATTCTCCCTTGGTTCATGGAGGCAGACTAATGCGGGTTAAGACATGGGCGCGTTGCCTTGTGTTTACGTCGATTGCGGCGACCCTGGCGATTCCTCTTTGCGCGCAGCAGGTTGACCAGAAACTCTATTCCGAAATGCGTTGGCGTTGCATTGGCCCGTTTCGCGGCGGCCGCACTGTGGCCATCACCGGCGTGCCGCACCAACCCAGCGTCTTTTATATGGCCCCGGTGAATGGCGGGGTGTGGAAGTCCGATGATTTCGGCAATACCTGGAAGCCCATCTTCGACCAGGAGCCTACAGGTTCAGTCGGCGCAATCGCGGTGGCGCCTTCGAATCCAGACATCATTTATGTAGGCAGCGGCGAAGGCTTGCAGCGCCCGGATCTGTCGATTGGCGATGGCCTTTATAAATCCACGGACGCAGGCAAGACCTGGACGAACGTAAATCTTGGGGATGCGCAGCAGATCACCGCCATCGTCGTGGATCCACAGAATCCGGATCGGGTGTTTGTTGCCGCAGAGGGCCATCCTTACGGTCCAAATGCCGAGCGCGGCGTGTTCCGTTCCATGGATGGCGGCAAAACCTTCGAAAAAGTTCTCTATAAAGACGAAAACACCGGTGCCGCGGACGTGGTGATGGATCCCAGCGATCCACAAGTACTCTTCGCCGCGCTTTGGGCGGCGCGCGTCGCTCCCTGGGAAGTGCGCAGCGGGGAATACTTCATCATCCCCGGCAGCGGTTTGTATAAGTCCACCGACGGCGGGAGCACTTGGCGGCCCATCACGCAAGGCCTGCCCACTGCCGATGACGGCCTCTCGCGCATCGGCATTGCCATCGCGCCCAGCAATCCGAAGCGTATGTATCTGAATGTCGAAACGAAGAAGGATAAGGCTGGAATTTATCGCTCGGACGACGCGGGCGAATCGTGGCAACTGGTGAACTCCGATCATCGCATTGGCGGACGCGGCCCGGGCGCCATGGGCATTGCGGTGGCTCCCGATAATCCGGACGTGCTGTATGTGGCAAATACCGCCTCCTGGAAATCCACGGATGGTGGCAAGACTTTCGTTGGCTGGAAAGGCGCGCCCGGCGGCGATGACTACCAGCGCATCTGGATCAGCACAGAAAATCCCCAGATCATCGGCATGACCGCGGATCAGGGCGCGGCGATCAGCGTCAATGGCGGCGCCACCTGGAGCAGTTGGTACAATCAGCCCACGGCGCAGTTCTACGATGTGAGCACCGATAATCGTTTCCCGTATTGGGTCTATGGTGGCCAGCAAGAATCCGGCAGCGTCGCCACCAAGAGCCGCAGCGATTACGGCGAAATTTCCTTTCGCGATTGGAGCCTGCCCGGCGTCTTCGAATACGGCCGTGTCGTTCCCGATCCCAGAGACGCCAACATCGTTTTCGGCGCGAAGGTGACACGCACACGCCAGGACATTGGCGAAGTAGCCGACGTCGCTCCCGAACCCATTCGCCGCGGTGAGTATCGTTACAATCGCACGCTTCCCTTGATTTTTTCTCCGCTCGATCCTAAGACACTTTATTTCGGCGCAAACGTTTTGTTCAAAACCACGGACCAGGGCCACAACTGGACGATCATTAGCCCCGACCTGACCCGCGCATCGTACGAAATTCCCGCCAATCTGGGCCCGTTCTCCGCGGGCGACCCGGAAAAAGGCAATCATCGCGGCACGATTTACGCCATCGCTCCCTCCTACAAAGAACCCGATACGATTTGGGCGGGCACGGATGACGGATTGATCCAACTCACCCGCGATGGAGGTAAAACCTGGAAAAACGTCACACCTCCGCAGCTCACGCCGTGGGCGAAAGTTTCGATTCTGGAA
Source organism: Candidatus Sulfotelmatobacter sp. (assembly GCA_035524015.1). Lineage (GTDB taxonomy): Bacteria > Acidobacteriota > Terriglobia > Acidiferrales > UBA7541 > Acidiferrum. Next base: position 70,461 of record DATKPS010000052.1, on the reverse strand, counting down.
GCCTCGCACTTCGAGCCCGGCACAGTCTACGCCGCCATCAATACCTTCCGTCTGGATGATTTGCGTCCGCACATTTACCGCACGCGCGATTACGGCGCCACATGGCAGGAAATCGTCAACGGGCTTCCCAAGAATGCCCCCACGAACGTAGTTCGCGAAGATCCCCAGCACAAAGGCTTGCTGTTCGCGGGAACAGAAACTTCCGTCTACGTCTCGTTCAACGACGGCGATTCCTGGCAATCGCTGCAACTGAATCTGCCGCACACCTCGATGCGCGATCTTACGATTCACGGTGACGACCTGGTCGTCGGCACACACGGCCGTTCGTTCTGGGTCCTCGATGACCTGACGCCCTTGCGCCAGTTGAGCGAGCAATCGTCGCAGCAGCCCGTGGTTTTGTTCGCGCCGGAAACGGCGTTGCGCTGGCGCTGGAATCGCAATCCTGATACGCCGCTGCCGCCCGAAGTTCCGGCAGGCACGAATCCGCCCGACGGCGCCATTGTTGATTATTATTTGGCGGCCGATGCAAATAGCCCGGTCACCCTGGATATTTTGGATTCGAATGGCGGATTGGTGCGCCGCTATTCCAGTGCAGACAAAGCCCCGTCGATGGAAAAACTCGCAGCCGAACATCCTATCCCGATGTATTGGGTGCGCCCCACGCTGATCCTTTCGGCCAAGGCCGGCATGCATCGCTTCGTCTGGGACTTGCATTACCCAGCGCCAGATGCGCTTGAACAGGAATTTCCCATTTCCGCGATTGTGCACAATACGCCCCTCGATCCCTTGGGAGTTCGCGCGCTTCCGGGTTCGTACACGGTTAAGCTGACGGTCGATGGCAAAAGCTATACGCAAGCGCTGACTCTGAAGATGGACCCGCGCGTTCAGACCCCGCTCGACGATCTGCGCAAGCAGTTTGCTATGGAGACGGGTTCGGTTGAGAGCATGGACGATAGCTTTGAATCGCTTGAGCAGGTGAAGTCGGTGCGCGAGCAGATCAAGGAGCTTTCGAAACAGGCTGCCGGAAAAGCGAAACTGGCCAAGCAGCTTGCCGCCTTGGATAACCAGTGCGCCGAACTGGAAGGCGCCAAGCAGCACAGTTTTTATGGCGTGCCAAGCAGCGGCAAGCAGACCGAAAACTTCTCCACCTTGAATCAGCACTTCGCCGCGATGCTCGCGGTGGCGGATAGCGCCGACGCCGCTCCGACCACGCAAGCGACCGCCGCTTATCAAGACCTGGAACAAAGCGAAACCGCGCTTCGCCGTAGCTGGAGCGCCACGAAAGAGCGCGATATTCCTAACATTAATAAGGATCTCAGCAAAGCAGGCTTGCCAGCGATCGACCCGAAGAAGTCGCTGGGCGAAGAACTGGGCGGGGCGGCGGAAGGGGACGACGAGCCGTAGACGAGAAACCAGATTTAACTGGCGTATTTTCAGTCATGCCTAAATGATGACCATAGTCAGACCATGGTTTGACTATGGTCCACTGCTGCGTTATCCTAGCCTCAGGAGTGACCCATGGAAGAGATCGCTATTTCCAAATTCAAAGCCACCTGCTTAGCGGTCCTCGAACGCGTCCGCGAGACGGGCGAGCCGGTAGTGGTTACCCGCTTCGGTCAACCCATCGCCCGCATCGAGCCGCCAGTGCAACCCCGCAAAAAAATCAAGCTTGGCGGTGGCGTTGGAACCATAACCATTCTGGGCGACATCGTCGGCCCGATCACGGACATTTCGGATTGGGAGGCAGCGCAGGACCCCGAGGAAATTGAAAAAGACAAAAGTTGATGCGCCTCCTCCTCGACACGCATATCTGGCTATGGGGTTTTCGCGAGCCGCACAAGCTCTCCTCCGATGTGCATCGTGTGATTAGCGATCCGGCAAACGAGCGGTTTCTGTCGCCAGTGACCATTTGGGAAGCCATCGTTCTTCTGGAGAAGAAGCGCATCGATATTCAAAAGGACTTTGGCGAGTTCTTTGAACAAACATGCAGGGAGCTGGATTTGCGAGAAGCGCCTCTCGACTGGAAGGTCGCCCTCGAGTTGCGCTTCACGATGCTTGGCTATAGCGACCCGGCCGACCGTTTTTTGGTCGCGACGGCGAAGGCTTACGACCTCACCTTGGTCACAGCAGACCAACGCTTGTTGAGCGTTCCCAATCTAAAAACTCTCGCGAACATCTAGCTGTCCTTCGCCGGTTGAGGCCGTGCGTCTGCCGACTGGCCTTGTTTATTCGCCGAATCCGCCTTCAGCGCTGGTTTCCGCTCAGCTAGCATCACCGAAGAAGGAGGACCTATGTCGGCACACGCAGCAAGCATAAAACCTTACAAGGGCGGCGGAATGGAAGGCCTGGTCGCAAAGTGGTATGCGGCCATGACCAAGAAATCGCTCGATCGCTACAAGGAGTTGGCCCAGCGCAACGCTCGCGAACTGGCCCCGGGCAGCAGTGTTCTGGAAGTGGCTCCTGGGCCCGGCTATTACGCCATCGAATTGGCCAAACTTGGGAATTACAAAATTACTGGACTGGACATCAGCAAAACCTTTGTAGAAATCGCGCGCGCCAACGCCACGAAAGCCGGTGTGCGCATCGACTTCGAGCTTGGAAACGCCTCGAATATGCCTTTTCCGGCCGATACGTTCGACTTCGTCGTGTGTTGCGCCGCATTCAAGAATTTCACGGAGCCGCAGCGCGCCCTCGAAGAGATGTATCGCGTGCTGAAACCCGGCGGCAGTGCACTGATCGTCGATCTGCGCAAGGATACGCCGATGGAAACGATCAATCAGGCAGTGAACGCGATGAATGTCGGGCCGGTCAACCGCGTCATCACCAAGCTGACGTTTCGCTTCATGCTGCTGAAACGCGCGTATACCCGCGGCGGCTTCGAGCAGTTAATCGCCAGAACGCCATTCCGCGATTTCCAGATTCAGGAGAACCTGATTGCATTAGAGGTGCTACTGAAAAAGGCCGCCGGCCCCGGGCTCATCTTCTTCTAGCTACTTCAGTTCTTTCTGGAAGAATGCGTCGATCCGTTTGTCGGCGTCTTCCGTGGCTTCTTTCCGGTAGCCGTCTTTGTTATTTGGGTTTTGGAACGCGTGTCCCGCGCCTTCGTAGATCTTGATGTCCGGGTTCTTGCCGTCGGCTTTCATCGCGGTTTCGAACGCGTGCACGCTCTCGGGCGGAATGCCTTTATCCAGCGCGCCGAAATTCCCCAGCATCGGCGCTTTGATTTTGGCGATGGTCGCCGGATCCGTTGGCAGAGCCCCATAATTCACCACGAACGCGGCCAGCTTCGGCTCATTTTCCGCCAATTTAATGGACCAGCCGCCACCCATGCACCAGCCAATCGCGCCAATCTTGTTCGCTTCCACGTCTGGCCGCGAGGCTAAGTAAGAAAACGCTGCTTCCAGGTCGCGCAGGCCGCGATCATCCGGAAGCCCGCGCATCAGAATGTGCGCCTCGTCCGGTGTAGTGCCCACTTGCCCGCGATACAAATCTACCGCCAGGGCCGCGTAGCCCTGCTCCGCGAAATGTTGGGTTTGCTCCTTCACCCAATCGTTCAGGCCCCACCATTCGTGAATCACCACAATGGCCGGGTGCTTCCCGCTGCCTTCAGGCAACGCCAGATAGCCGTTCACCGTTTCGTTGCCGCTCTTGTAGCCGACCGTCTGCGTATTCACGGACACGGCGAAGAGCAGCGCGGCGGAGCACAACCCAATCGACAGGAAACCAGCAAGCAGCAACGCGCGGCGAAGCATGGAACCTCCTCCCGAAAAAGCGCTCAGCATTGTAGCGAGGCTCCGTCCGAAACGCCAGCGCACTTGAAGAACGCGCGATATTGCAGGATGAGGCAGCACACCGCGGCGGTTATCAGGATGGTTGTTTGCTCAGTTCGTCGATCGCCGCTAGTACCTGGTCGCTGTGCGTCTTTACGTCCACGTCGGTCCACACTTTGCGAACCTTGCCGGCCGGATCGATCAGGAAGGTGTGACGAGCGGACAGTTTCATCACGCCGAGATTCAGGATGGAATCGTATTTCTCGGAAACTTGATCCTTGGTATCGGCCAATAGCTTGAAATTCAGCCCTTCCTTGGCACAAAATTCCTGGTGCGATTTTTCGTCCTGCACGCTCACGCCCAGAATCACCGCGTTTTTTGCCTCATACTTGGCCATGTCCCGCTGGAAGTTGTGCGCCTCAATCGTGCATCCGGTGGTCATGTCTTTCGGGTAAAAGTACAGTACCACCCACTTGCCGCGATAATCATGCAAGCTGACCGGCTTGCCTTCCTGAGAGTTCAGCGTGAAATCGGGCGCTTCCGACCCGATGGCCGGGGCTTTCTCCCCAGCGCGCAGATTCCGGGCCACCAGCGTCACCGCCAAAACCGCAACGAACGCCACCACAATCCCCAGCACAAACCACATAGGCAGTTTCCTCACGTTTACCCCCGCAGACCATACCAGAGTTTCCAGTGCTTTTACACTGGCATTGGATGCAGCGCGAGACCCCTGCGTTTGCGCTATTCGGCGTCGTCGTCCGCGATTTAGGTCTATTTTTTCGCCAACTCCGGCTTGGCTTGAGTCACATAGGAAACGCGCTTGGCTTCCGGGCTTCGCGGGCTCCAATCCTCCGGCGGAAACGCCACGCGCCAGAAGCTCGGCGACGGTTTCGCGAAGGCAATGCCCACTTTCGGAACCTGGTTTGAGGTACGGTTGACGTCGGCAACCGTACAAGCCACCTCCTCATTCGTAGCCAGATTTTTCATTCGCAACGGCTGCCCGGCCAGCACCGGTTCGCGTAGCTCCACCATTGCGCCGTGCACGTTTACCACTTGCGTTTTTGTGCGTTCCGAGAATGACGATCCGTTCGCTCGCTGCCCGGAAACTAGAACTGCTATCGACAGCAGAATCCTCTGGCTTCTTCTCGCCGGCCCCGGTGGTCGAACACTCGATGTGCTCACGGTAGAACCTCCTGCCTGTGGCTCTTCACATGCATGAAAACAGCCACAAGGAGGGAAGCGCGACCTTTCTGTGCGCAGTCTTGTCTGTATTGGAAATTCTTTAGGGAATGCCGAAAGCCGCCGCAGATGGTCGGCCCGTTGCCAACACTTCGCTCCATCTCCCAGCACGCACTGATCTTGTTGGCCGCGAGGGTATGCGCGGCTTTTCTTGCGTGCGCGTCCGGGAAAGAAAACCGCGCAAGGGCCAAAGGCCGGAAGAGTCGCAACGGAGCGGCGGGATAGGAGCGAGAGTGCAAAACAGGAACGTGCTGTACCGACTTGGAACTTGCCCCCTTCGCACCATTGCTTCGGGGCCAGTCGCTGCTTTTCCGGGGGGTTACGCTTAGGGTCATGAATCTTCGGCGCAAAGCATTTGCGGTTTTTGCCGGAGTGGTGCTGGCTGGCGTGGCGCTTCTGCTTCTCTCCTATCTGCTTTCTGGATCGCCACCTCTATTTGTTGCGTTGTCCTTAGGGTTATTCCTGTTCTCGGCGGCTATTCTCTTAGTCCTTCCGTGGCGCCTGGTTTCGCGCATTCGCAAGCTCTCTGGCGAAGCACAGGGTATCGTCGAACGCAACGCGTTCGCGGAGCGGGTTTGCGTGAACGGCACAGACGAACTCTTCGGCGTGGCCGCGTGCCTGAACAGCGCCTTCGAGCAAGCGGAAAAAGCACAAACGCGATTCCAGTTTCTGACCGAAAATATTCCGCAAATTTTCTGGATTCAGGACGCCAAAACCGGCGCGTTCGAATATGTCAGCCCCGCCTTTGAAGTGATTTGGGGAAGGCCACGGAGCACACTGACAGAAAATCCCGGCTCCTGGCTCGAATTGCTTCATCCGGAAGATCGCGAAGCGGCGCAACGCAAGAAGCTTGAGCAACGCGCAGGCAACGCCACCGATTTTTACTACCGCATCGTTTCCGAAGACGGGGTAACGAGTTCGCTGTGGGAGCACTCGTTTCCCTGTTTCGGCCCAGACGGAGACTTGCGACAAATTGCGGGAGTCACCGAAGACATCACGGACTTCAAGCGCAATGAAGAAGCGCTGCTCGACGCGCACTTGCAATTGGAGGAGCGGGTCACCGAGCGTACTGCGGAACTTGCCGAACACAGCGAATTAATCAAGCTGCTGGTGGAAGCCACTCCCGGCGCCATCTACGGAATCGACGCGGAAGGGAACTGCACGTTCTGCAATCCCGCATGCTTGCGTCTGCTCGGCTACTCCAACGCCGCGGAGTTGCTGGGCAGAAAAAGCCATGACGCGATTCACCATAGCCGGCCCGACGGTACACCGTACCCGCAGACAGAATGCCCGGTATTCGCCAGTTTTCATGATGGAAAAGACGCGCACGTGAGCGACGAGGTGTTCTGGAGAAAAGACGGCACCAGCATTCCCGTGGAGTACGGCTCCCGGCAAATCCGCCGCCACGGCAAGGTGTTCGGCGCGGTCGTGACTTTCGTCGATATCACCGAGCGCCGGCGCAAGGAAATGGAACTGCGCCATGGCCAAAAGCTCGAAGCCGTGGGCCGCCTGGCCGCGGGAATCGCGCACGAAATCAATACGCCCATCCAGTTCGTGGGAGACAATACCCGCTTTTTGCAGCATGCGTTCGCGGACGGACTGCGGCTGATGCGCCAATACCAGCAATTGCAGCAGGCCGCCCTCCACGGCGAGATCACCGCCGAATTGTTGGATGAGGTTGCGCGCACCCGCCAGGAAACAGACTGGGATTATCTGGAACAGGAAATCCCGCGCGCGGTGGAGCAGATGCTCGAAGGGCTGAATCGCGTGGCCACGATTGTGCGCGGCATGAAGGAATTTTCGCATGTCGACCGCAGCAACGAAAAAGCCCCCAGCGATTTGACCCGCGCGCTAGAAAGCACGCTCATTGTGGCGCGCAATGAACTGAAATACGTCGCCGACGTGGAAACCGACTTCGCCCCGCTGCCACCGGTGATCTGTCATCTGGGTGACTTGAACCAGGTGTTTCTGAATCTTCTGGTGAACGCCGCCCACGCCATTGAAGACGCGGTGAAAGGCACGCCACGAAAAGGCAAGATCACCGTTTGCACCCGCCGCGACGGGGACTGCGTCGAAGTGCGCATTGCCGATACCGGTGTCGGCATCCCCAAAGAAGCCCGCGACAGAATTTTCGATCCCTTCTTCACCACTAAGGAAGTAGGACGAGGCACTGGACAAGGCCTGGCCCTGGCCCGTGCCATCGTCGTGGAGAAGCACGGTGGCACGCTTACCTTCGAAACCGAGCTGGGGAAGGGCACCACTTTTGTGATCCGGCTTCCGATTGGCGGAAATCCGGTGCGCGAGGAGGCGCTGGTCTTATGAAACGTATTCTCTTTGTCGACGACGAAGTCAGCATTCTCGATGCTTTGAAACGCATGCTTCGTCCGATGCGCGCGGAATGGGAGATGGCCTTTGCGCCAGGCGGCGAAGGGGCGCTGTCGATGCTTGCCGCCGCGCCATTCGACGTGATCGTGACCGACATGCGCATGCCCGGCATGGATGGCGCTTCGCTGCTCGAAATTGTGCGCGATAAATATCCCAGCATGTTGCGCATCATTCTTTCCGGCTACACCGAATTGCAAGCGTCTTTGCGCGCCGTTCCGGTGGCCCATCAGTTCCTGCTGAAGCCCTGCGATCCCGAAATGTTGCGCGCCGGAATTGCCCGCGCCACCAGCCTCGGCGAAGTGCTCAACAGCAAAATGCTCACCGGTCTGGTAGGTGCGTTGCGGGAACTGCCTTCGTTGCCCAGCATTTATGACCAGCTTAGGCTGGCGCTCGAACAGCCCGACACCACCATTGAACAAGTGGCGCAAATCGTGCAGCAAGACGTGGCCGTCAGCGCGAAAGTTTTGCAACTCGTCAACTCCGCGTTTTTCGGCTTGGCGCGGGATGTCAGCGATTTAAAGACCGCAGTGAGTTGCCTGGGCCTGAGCGTGATGCACGATCTGGTGCTTGGCGTGCGCGTGTTTCGTCCTTTGGTCCCCAACGAATACGTTTCGGAAGAATACCTCGAGGAGTTTCATCGGCACTCGCAGCTGACCGCACGTATCGCTGCCGCCATCGCGGAAGACGCGCAGTTACCACCTGCCGTGGTGCTGGCGGCATTGATGCACGACGTGGGCAAGCTGGTCATCATCGAACGCACGCCGGTGCATTTTGCGCGCTCCTTGGCACAGGCCGTACAAGAAGGCGTGCCGCTGCATGAGGTAGAGGAAGAACTCATTCACATCTCGCATGCCGAAGTCGGAGCCTACTTGCTCAGCCTTTGGGGATTGCCGTACGCCATCGTGGAAGCGGTGGCCCACCATCACCACCCGCAGCGCGTGCCCGCCAAAGGCGTGGACATGGTTCTTGCGGTTTATGCCGCCAATTTGCTGGCTCACGAAGCCGCCGCCGCAGAAAAAGGGGTTCCAGCTCCGCGCTTAGATCTGGAGTATCTTCGTGAAGCGGGCTCGGCGGAGTTGCTGCCGAAATGGCGCAAGCTCGCGGCCGCCGCTCTGTCAAGCACCGGCGTATTGGTCCCTTAGAGGAAGCTGAGCGCACTAGAAACGCTAGCGCGTCTTGGCGCGTGTTTCCGGAATCTCGCCGCTTAGTCGTTGGATGGCGTCATCCAGGGTCTGCCGGCGTTCGAAGAAATCCCTCCACAAGTCGCCGTTTTCTTTCAGCCGCTCCGGCACGGTCTTGAGGTTCAGTTTTTCCGGTTTCAGATGCAACCGCAATTCGTTCGCTTGCAGCGGCGTGGAAACCGGCGCCTTCGGAAACGCGCGGACCACATACGGCGCCGCCAAGGGCCGGCCTTCCGCATTCTGATGCACGTCGATCAACACGCGCCCGGCGGGCCGTTTTGCTACGGTACGTTCATTGGTCACCAGATTCGGGTGTGCAGCGGTCACCATGCGCGCGACAATCTCCGCAAACGTGCGCAGCTGCTCGTAGCTGTAAACTGGCTCGACCGGCAAATACAGGTGCATACCAGTGGCCCCGGAAGTTTTCAGATAGACGTTCAGCTTAAGTTCTTGCAATTTTTCGTATAGCGCTTTGGCGATTTGTACCACCACGGAAAATTCCGTGCCGTCCGAGGGATCCAAGTCGAAGAAAAAATAATCCGGATGCGCCAAGTCGGGATAACGGCTGCTCCAGGGATTGTGATCGATGCACCCGAGCCCGGTCAGGTACAGTAGGGAAGCGCGATCGTTCGCCGTGGCATAAGGCATCATTTGCCCTTTGGATTCCGAATCGATTTGCACGGTTTGAAACCAATCCGGCAGGCCCAGGCTCTCGTTCATATTTTTCTGGAAAAACGCTTGGCCCTTGATGCCATCCGGATAGCGCCGCAACACCAGCGGGCGGTCCTTCAAAAAAGGGAGCACATAATCGGCCATGCGGTAGTAGTACGCGATCAGATCGCGTTTGGTGTAGCCCGACTCCGGAAAATACACCTTATTCAGATTGCTCACGCGGAAGCGCTTGCCGTCGATTTCCAGCGTGACGTTTTCCCCATGGCCCTTGAATAATTCCGCTTCGATCTGCGCTTTCGTGCTGAGCACTTTTCCGACGATCGCCGGTGCACGCACCACATTCGGATTTTCCCTGGGCGGTTCGGGCGCCGCCACTTCGGCGTCTTTGCGGCATTCCTCGGCCTTCTTGTCGTCGCGCAAACCCATAAACACCGGGTGGCGTAAGCGTTCTTCCTGCGTCCAGCCGCTGAAGCGCACGCGCGCAACCAGTTCCGGCTTCGCCCACGTGGCCTTCTCGTTGGTTTCGGGCACGCTTGCGAAGGAGCACTTGCTGGTCTCCAGTTTTTTGAGCTTTTGCGAAACCTCTTCGTGCGTTTGCGCGTTGAACCCGCTGCCCGCGTGCCCGATGAACTGCAGCTTGTGGCCGTCGTAAAGACCAAGTAATAGCGAACCCAGCGGCATGCCCGCGCCGCGTGGAGCGGTCCACCCGCCCACGACCGCATCCAGCGTTTTCGACGTTTTCAGTTTTAGCCAATTGGCGCTGCGTTCGCTGACATAGCGGCTGTCCACGCGTTTCGCGATGATTCCTTCCAGCTCGTTGTGCTTGGCCAGTTCGAATAACTCTTTTCCTTTTTCCAGCTGGTGATCGGAATAACGAATCCCTTCGGAATTGTGCAACAGCCGCTGCAGAAGCTGCTTGCGTTGCAATAGCGGCACGAAGCGCAAATCGTAACCATCGCAATACACCAGGTCGAACGCGAAATATACCACCGGGTACTGCGCCACGAGCGTTTGGCTGGGATTGCGCACGTGCATGCGCTCCTGCAGCTTTTCGAAATCGCTGCGCCCGCGCGCGTCCAGCACGGCAATTTCTCCGTCGAGGATGCCTTGTTGCCCGCTGAACGACGCCGGCAGCCCCTGTAATTCCGGATATTGCGCGGTGATGTCTGAACCGGAGCGCGCGCGCAACGTCAACTTGCCATTTTCAATCCACGCCAGCGACCGCACACCATCCCACTTAATCTCAAAAAGCCAGTTCGGGTCAGAGAAGGCGCGATCGGAAGGCGTAGCCAACATCGGCCCAAGCCGCGCGGGCATGGCCGCTTTTCGCGCGTCCTCCAATTCCGAAACATGCAAGGGAGCGCGCTCGCGTTTGGGTGCTTCCTCGCCTTTAATCTCCTCCAGCACGCGCCCGGTCAGCACCGAACCATCATGCTCGTCGATATTCCAGTTCGGATCCACCGCCGCGTCTTTGTGCTTGATCATCAACCATTCGTTGCCTTTCTGGCTGTTCTTGAGTTTCACCAGCACAAAACTGCCGCGCAGCTTTTCCCCGTTCAGCGAAAACTTGATCTCGCCGCGCTGCACCTGTTTCAACGCGTCGTCTTTGCCCTCTACTTGAAAAGTTCCGCGATCCCACACCATCACTTCCCCGGCGCCGTAACTGCCTTTGGGTATGTTGCCTTCGAAATTGGCGTAATCCAGGGGATGATCCTCGGTCTGCACCGCCAAGCGCTTGTCGTTGGGGTTCAGCGAAGGTCCCTTGGGCACCGCCCAGGATTTCAGCGTGCCGTCAATCGCCAGGCGAAAGTCGTAGTGCAGGCGTGTCGCGTCATGCTTCTGCACCACGAAAACGTTCTCGGTCTGGGGCGCGGCTTCTACCCCGGATGGCTCCGGCGTGCGATCGAATTGCCGCTTCTTCCGGTACTCCTCAAGCTGCTTCGGCTTGGCCATGTCCCGCATTCTATCCCAGGCGGTTTCTCCTCGTGGCACAGGCACTCCTGCCTGTGGTGAGATCGCTGTACTTACCGTGTCATGCACAACCAAGAGCCGCTGTGCCACAGGAGTTTTTCCGCACGCTGTAAGCCTGTGCTACTTAGGGTACTTTTTTCGCGTTTTGCAGGGGTTTTTGGCTTGCCAAAGCGCCGAACCCCTCGCTACCCTTAAAGACTCGTCTACGGCCAAGTCTCCCTATTGGAAGGAGTGTCGCTCATGGCCACTACGGTCTGGAAAGGCCACCTGACATTTGGATTGATCTCGATTCCCGTGCGCCTGGTTGCGGCCGCGCGCGGTGAACGCGTCAGTTTTAATCAGCTCCACAACGTTTGCCATTCGCGCCTGAAGCAGCCGCTGTTTTGTCCGGTCTGCAACCGCAACGTGGAGCGCTCCGAAATCGTCAAGGGCTACGAGTACGACAAGGATCAATACGTGCTCTTCAACGAAGAAGAACTGGACAAGATCGAGCCGCCCTCCGCGCGCGTCATGGAGATTCTGGAGTTCGTGAAGCTCGGTGAATTGGACCCGCTCTACCTCGACTCGTCCTACTACATCACCCCCGAAGATCCTGGCCTGAAGGCGTACACACTGCTGATGAAGGCCATGGAGGAGACCGGTTACGGCGCCATTGCCAAGATCACTATGCACCAGCGCGAACACATCGTGATTATTCGGCCGGGTGCCAAAACGCTCACGCTGCACACCATGTTCTATTCCAATGAAGTGCGCGCGGCGGAGTCCGTTCCCATCGACAAGGTGGAAGTGAAGGACCAGGAAAAGAAGCTCGCTGAGCAGCTCATCCAGAGTCTGGCCGCGCCTTTCCAACCCGACAAATATCGTGACGAGTATAGCGACAACGTTCGCGCTATGATTGCTGCTAAGCTGCAGGGTCAGGAAGTGGCCGAAGCTCCGCAGCCGCACCTGGCTCCGGTGATCGATTTGATGGAGGCTTTGAAGAAGAGCCTTGCCGAGAAGTCTGCCCCTGGCTCGGCGAAAGCTCCAGCGGCACAGCCCGGTCCAATGGCCGTGCCGGCTGGCAAGAAACCGCCTGCCCGCGCAGTGCAGCCTGCGCCCGCAGCACAAAAACGGGGGAAGAAAGCAGCCGGCTAATTGTTGATGGGCGCCACGGATAGATTCAGCCCCGAAGACGTGCAACGCATCGTTGGTCTAACCCGCAAGCAGTTGGACTATTGGGACCGCTTGCGCTTGGTTTCTCCCCGGGAACAACAGGGCACGCGCTATTACGATTTTCGCGACCTGATCGGTCTGCGCACCATCAAGCAGCTCCTCGAAAAAGGCGTGTCCGCGAATCGTCTGCAGCGCGCCCTCTCCGCTCTCAATCAGAAATTGGATCAGGTGCAGACGCCGCTCTCCCAACTGCGCATCCTTTCCGACGGCAAAGACGTTGTGGTTGAGCAGGGCAGCGCCCGTCTGGAACCGCTATCCGGCCAGTTTGTGCTGAACTTCGAAACTCGCGAACTGGATGAAAGCATCCGTTTCATGGCCAAGCGCAGCGCCAATGACTGGTTCGCGATCGCCCTTTCTTACGAAGCCAGCGAGGTAAACAGGGCCGAAGCCATCCAGGCCTACCACAGCTGCGTCGACGCGCAACCCGATCATGCCGATGCCCTGTTGAATTGTGGCACTCTTTATTACGAAGACGGCAATTTCGAAAATGCTGCGGACTTTTTCCGCCGCGCGCTCCGGGCCGAGCCGCAGAACCCCCTGGCGCACTTCAATCTAGGCAGCGTCCTGGAGGAAATGGGCGAACTCGAGGAAGCCCGCAAGCATTTGCGCCAGGCGCTGCTGCTTGATCCCCACTATTGCGACGCCCACTACAACTTGGCGTTCGTCTGCGAAAAACTTAAGGCGTTTGCCGAGGCCCGCGAACATTGGCAAGCTTACATCCAGCTCGATCCCATCGGCCCGTGGTCAGACTATGCGCGCCAGCGTCTGGCCGCCGCGCAATTCGCCAAGTCCGTCACCAGATAAGTCCACCCTTTTTTTGCCAGTCGCGTTAAGCTACTACCCCTCAGCCTACCGCCCGAAATAGTCCAATCTTATTGGGGGAGCCATATGACCATAAGGAAACACATTCTTGTCAGCTGTATTTTCTGTGCCGGGCTGATTTGCGGTGGTGTTCTTTTTGCCCAGCGCCCAGTGGAAAACATCGATCCCGGTAAGCACTCCAATCTGGCGGCTGCTCAGAAACATCTCATCGAAGCTTGGAACGCAACCGACCAGGCCCAAAGAGCAAATAAAGACGAACTCGGTGGTCACGCCGACAAGGCCAAAGAGCACATGCAAGCGGCCGATGCAGAGTTGAAGGCCGCCGCGGAATACGCCGATCATCACCACTAACGGTTAAGTTCGTCAGCGTGGCACAGGCACTCCTGCCTGTGCTCTTGGGTTGCCGGGGTTGAAACGAAATCGGCCGGCTGATCGCCAGAAATTTTATCCGCAACCAGCCGGCCTTTTCCTACTCATTCTACCGCTTAGTGTTTTTCCTCGACCACGTGGCCACGTCCGTCTCGCATTTCGTTCCCCTTGAAATTCTTCATGTTCTCCGGGTTCTTTTCCGCTTCCGGATGTTCGCCTCGTTTGGGCATCGGACCTTTGTAACCGTGGTGCACGTCATAGTGATTGTCTACGTTGCCGTGGAAATCGTGGGGACCGTGGAACCACGGACCCGCGCCGATGAACACCCCGCCCACAAACCATTCCGGCCCGTAATAGCCGTAAGGAGCACAGGGATAGGGCGGATAATCGTAATAACCGTACGGGCAATCGGGGGCCGGTCCCACTTCCACGGCGACTTGCGCTTGCGTTTTAGGAACTGACACACCGAGGAAAAATCCGGCAAACCCGAGTAGTGCGAGCCATCGCAGCCAATTCATTTCTTTTCTCCTTTATCTCCAAAGATTCGCGGCGTCCTGGCTGACAGAACAGCGTGGCTGGATGGGTCGTAAGCACCGAAGTCGTACTGGCCGCACTTTACCGAACCGTGAGCCCCGCCGGAATCCGACGAAGGCTGTAATGGATGGCAATTTTCGCTGCAGCGAATTCCTCGACGGGCACCGGCATGCCTCCACGCGTGGTAGCATCGCTGGCGATGAAACTCGAACAAGCGCTGCTCGAAGTTTGGACGCAGGCGCTCGTCCACGACGCCAAAGAAATTCACTTAGGGAACGAGACATTTCCCGTGCGGCGTACCCCAAAACAGCGCTTGCGCCAGGTGGACTTCCATTTCGACGGGCAAGACCTGCGTGGGCTGGAACAAAACCCGGCAACAAAGTCACGTTGGGCGCAGATGGCCCGTTCTGGTCAGAAGGTAATGCAATTCTTGGGCGCCGGCGGTTACATCGCCAACGTGGCCGAAGGAAAACTGCACTGGTACGGATCGCGCCCGTCCAAAAAGAGCTGAAGCGGCTTGCTTGCGACGGCTCCTCTATCGATTCGCCGCAAAAAACAATGGCTCCTCCCTTGCGAGAGGAGCCACTTTATTTGCGGTTTCGCTGCCCGTGATCCAATCCGCCCGAGTGAATCGCGGAAGCATGGCCGCAAAACCCGTTTCATCTTCAGGAACTGTTCTTTAGATTCCCTGTCCGCCCCTACTTTGCCGTATCCGCTGTTTTGCGACAATGCACCGCGCATGATCTGTAGGTGAATTTGGGGTGAACCGCAGGCGGCACAGAACCGCCAGAGAAGTCGGGAGGTTTCGAACATGTTGCACGTCCAACCGTGGTTAGCGCTCGGTGTTTTCTTATCGACTGCGGCGACTGATGCCGTCTACGTCTTTTTCAATGCGGCGGTATCGTCGCGGAGGCGCGTGGCCGCAGCCTCCTGGAGCGGCCTCTGGTATCTGCTTTCGGCTTTCGCCGTCATCAGCTACACGAAAAATTGGCTCTATGTGGCCTTTGCCGCCACGGGGTCCTGGGTCGGGGCCTACCTCTCCCTGACTGTGCTGCGCCGCCCCACCGCGACCAAGCGGTTGTGACCCCGCGCGTTGCTCCCAAGCCGCGGTTTGCACTACACTACCAACCGCACCAGGGGTCTTCTTCTTCTCCAGGAAGCGAGTTCCATGTCCGGGTTCTTTCAGCGGTTCCTGCCGCGCGACAACGATTTCTTTGTCCTTTTTGAGCGCCAGGCCGAAAACATTGTTGCGGGTGCTGCCGCTTTCTCCAGCATGTTGGAGCATTACACCGGCGTTCCGGAACAAGTGCAGAAGATTAAAGCCATCGAGCACTCCGGCGACGAAATTACCCACCACATTTTTCGCAAATTGAACCAAACCTTCGTCACTCCCTTCGACCGCGAGGATATCCACGAGCTCTGCGGCACCATGGACGACGTGATCGATTTGATTGATGCCGCAGCCAGCCGTTTCGTGCTCTATCGCATCGACAAGGTTCGCGCCGGCACCACCGAGTTATCTAAGGTTCTCAATTTGGCCACCATGGAACTGTCTGCGGGCATTCACGCCATTCCCTCTCCTACCAAGGCGCTTCAGCGCGTCATCGAAATCAACCGCCTGGAAAACGAAAGTGACCGCATTTGCCGCGTCTTGATCGCTCAACTGTTCGAAGAGGAAAAGGATCCGGTCACCATCATCAAATGGAAAGAAATCTTCGAAGTTATGGAAACCGCTGTAGATAAATGCGAAGACGTCTCCAACGTCATTGAGAGCGTCATCCTGAAAAATGCTTGAATCCCGCTGCGGTCCGGCTGCACCAGAGTCTCATTGGCCATCCCCAGGCTTATTCCTGAGCTCGCGGCCCTGCTTTCCGGCAACGATTCCCGAGATAAATTGCGGTGATGTGGAATGAGCCCCTTCTCCCTGGCGGCTCTGACGATTTTCCTTACCCTGGCTTTCGAATTTTCTAACGGCTGGCATGATGCCGCCAATTCCATTGCTACGGTGGTGTCCACGCGTGTGCTCAGTCCACTGCGCGCGGTGGTGTGGGCCGCGTTTTGGAACTTTGTCGCGGCGTTTATCTTTGGAACGGCTGTTGCCGCTACCATGGGCAAAGGCCTGGTCCATCTCGAAATGGTGGATACGCGAGTGCTTCTCGCGGGCCTGCTCGGCGCCATCATTTGGAACCTGATTACCTTGGTGTTGGGGTTGCCGACCAGTTCCTCGCATGCTTTGATGGGTGGCTATGGGGGCGCCGCGGTCGCCTTCGCCGGTTTCAAGACGCTGATTCTGGGTGGCTGGATCTTGCCGGTAGCTTTTATCGTGTTGTCGCCGCTGATCGGCTTCGCCATTGGCCTGGCCGTCAGTATCATCACCACTTGGGTTGTGCGCCACCAGCGGCCGCGCCGGGTGGATCGCTGGTTCCGGCGGCTCCAGCTGTTATCGGCGGCGGGCTACAGTCTCGGCCACGGCACCAACGACGCGCAAAAGGGTATGGGCATTATCACTGCAGCTTTGGTGTCCGCCGGGATGCTGCAGAGCTACCGTGTGCCTTATTGGGTGATCATCTGCTGCCATTTGGCTATGGCCGGTGGCACCATGGCCGGGGGCTGGCGCATCATCAAAACCATGGGCCAGCGCATCACCAAGCTGACCCCCTTCGGGGGCTTTTCTGCGGAAACCGCCGGCGCCTTCACCTTACTGGGCACTGCACATTTCGGCATTCCGGTGAGCACCACCCACACCATCACTGGCGCGATCGTCGGTGTGGGTGCGTCGCATCGTCTAACCGCGGTGCGTTGGGGCGTCACTCGCCACATTGTCTGGGCCTGGCTGCTCACCATCCCGGGCGCCGCGTTCTTCGGCGCTATCCTGTTCCATGTAGCTGCGAAGGTCCTGAACTAGACACACACCAATCCACCAGTTTCAATTTATGCGAAAGGTTGTCGTGGGAGGCGGTTGAGCAACCGGGATGGGCGGAGATACCCCGGCAAGCATCGAAACAGGCCCATTCTCGTATCGCGCCAAGTCCTCTTCGCGATTGTTCAAGCACTAACGAAGGCTGGGGCGGAGTCAGCCCTCGTTCGAGTTGACGGGTACTGCGCGGTTCCTGTCGGGCTCACTCAACGCAGCCCCGTCTATCCTTCTTTCTCTACATCCTACGGGAAGGCCAAGCGGCCGTCGTTGCTCCATAGCAACCAGGGTCGCTGCGCTAGCGGGTTCGGTTGTGTTGGATGCGAGAGTTGCTCGAGTCACACGGTCATCAGCAGACGGATACCGACTCCGAAGCGGTCATTCGTAAGACTTTCGACGCGCACAACTTCCGCCAGATACTCGCAATTCGACGGGTCGTTCACAAAGGTGAACGGAAACGTGACGAACAAACGCATTCCTTTGTGATAGTCCGAACGATTGGAGTGGAAATAGATACCGTGTTTCGACACATTCACGCTGATCGGTAGGTCCTCGAAATGGGTTTCTTTTGGCTCCGATGGTCGAACCCGGAGCATCTTGGAGAACTTGGCTCTCGTGCTTAAGCGCTTCTCGTTCTGCTTGACCTGATTTTCCGCCATGCCCCCATCATTTGCCCGTCGTATGCAAACGTCAACGCCATGAGCCCAATTCGTTATCACCAGGTGCCGCCGCAGCGGGAAACGCCGAAGAAACGCAGCGCGTGGTAAAATAGAAGGCCAGGGGGCGACACGGTTTCGACGGAAGCTGTCGCGTCTCGGAGGCATGCCGGGGGCCACCCGCCCGTAACTGGATGGAAACTAGAACTGCCAACAACAACTTGGCACTTGCTGCTTAATTAATTAAGCGCACGCTTCCCCGGGCTTTGCTCACGGGCCCGGATCGAGGCGTCGCACAGTGAGCTGGCCCGAGCCTTTCGGTCCGTAAGGTTCGGGCGAGATTCATCGGACTAGCCGGCGGCGTTTCTTGCTCGTTCTAATCGCGGCGGGCGAACCTAAGCGAACTGAGATAAGCATGTAGGCTCCGTGGCGTAGCGCTTTTCGGACGGGGGTTCAACTCCCCCCGCCTCCACCATTTCTCTCTTTCCTCAGGCAGCCGTCGCTTCAATGCCCTTGGCGATCCATCTTGCGGGACTCGAGAATTTCCACTCTCCTCCCGCTTGGAATAGACTTTCAACTCCCTATGCGCATTGCCATTCAACCCGCCAACTCCGCCGATCTTGACGCGCTCCTACTCCTCATGCGTCACATGCAGAGCGACGATCCTTGGTCGGAGCTTTTCGACGAAGCCGCCGTCCGCGCCAGCCTCGCCGAGTTGCTGCGCAATCCCCACTACGGCTTGGCCTATCTCGTCCGCGAGCAGCAAACGCCCATTGCCTATCTGGTGATCTGTTTCGATTACAGCCTGGAATATCGCGGCAAAGGCGCGTGGATCGACGAGCTCTTTGTCGAACCCTCGCACCGGGGGCAGGGCCTTGGCACCCAGCTTCTCGACCTGGCCGAACGCGCCTCCCGCGAGCACGGCGCACAGTTTCTCCATCTGGAAGTCAGCCATGGCAATCGCGCCAACGAGCTCTACCGCCGCCGCGGTTTCGTCGACCACCCCCGCTACCTGATGAGCAAGGACCTGTTCCCCTGAGCCATGTCCGCGCCCTTTCCTTTCCTGCCATGCAAGGCGAGAATAGCGGCAGATCGTTTGCCCGCAGTTCGGAGGCGTTCCCATGAAGTCGAGGTTTTTCGCTTTTGCCTTTCTTATCGTGTGTCTCGCTGCTCCAACCCTCGCGAACGACCTTTATCCCGTCAAAGTCCAGCGCAATGTCGAAATTAAAATGCGCGACGGCGTCATTTTGCGCGGGGACATCTTTCGCCCAGCCGTTGACGGAAAATTCCCGGTGCTGTTGCAGCGCACCCCCTACCGCAAAACGCCGTGGGGCTACGACATCGATTTCGCGCAACGCGCGGCGTCTCACGGCTACGTGGTTTTCCTCCAGGATGTTCGCGGGCGTTACACCTCCGATGGGGATTGGGCTCCCTTCGTTCATGAGTCGGAAGACGGCTACGACACCATCGAATGGATTGCCACGCAACCTTACTCCAACGGTAAGGTCGGCATGTTTGGAGGTTCTTACGTTGGCGCGACGCAAGTGCTTGCGGCCATCGCGCATCCTCCGCACCTGGCGGGAATCTGCCCGGTAGTTACGGCCAGCAATTACCACGATGGCTGGACCTATCAAGGCGGCGCCTTCGAACAATGGTTCAGCGAATCCTGGACCTCGGGCCTGGCCCAAGACACCCTCGAGCACAAAATCGAGCGCCTTCCGAATACGCAGGAGGACGTGAGCGCGTTGCCGCTAACGTCTTATCCCGTATTCAACTTGAATCCCCCGGGGATCGTGGATTCCTCGACCGCGAGCGTTGCGCCGTATTTTTTGGATTGGCTCGCTCATCCTACCTACGACGATTTCTGGAAGCGCATTTCGATTGAGGAACGTTATGCGGATATTCGCGTCCCAGCGCTGCACGTCGGTGCGTGGTACGACCTTTTCCTCGGTGGCACTCTGCGGAACTACATGGGCATCAAAGCGGCCGGCGGCAGCGACGATGCACGCAATGGGCAGCGCCTGCTGGTGGCCATTGGAGGCCACGCGGGAGAAGGCCGCAAAATCGGTCACGTCGATTTCGGCCCGGAAGCCGAAAAGTACGACGAAAATGCCATCACCCTGGCTTGGTACGATTTTCTCTTCAAGGGAGTCCAGAACGAGTTTGCCACCGCAAAGCCCGTCAAGATTTTCGTTATGGGCCTCAATCAGTGGCGCCAGGAAGACGATTGGCCATTGGCTCGCGCCAAGTCCACGAAGTACTTCCTGCATTCGCAGGGCGCCGCCAATTCTTCGCAGGGGAATGGAGCGCTCTCGACGTCCGCGCCCGCTTCCGAGCCTCCCGACAAGTTCGTCTACGATCCCGCGAATCCCGTTCCTACCGTGGGCGGACCGCTCTGCTGCGACGAAATTCATCTGCCTCCCGGCCCTCGCGATCAACGCAGCGTGGAAGCGCGTAACGACGTTCTGGTGTACTCCACCGCTCCTCTCCAGCACGACTTGGAAGTGACGGGTCCGGTTCGCTTCGAATTTTTCGCCACATCTTCCGCCGTGGACACGGACTTCACCGCCAAGTTGGTAGACGTTTCGCCCGACGGCACCGCTATCAATCTTACCGACGGAATTCTTCGCGCGAAGTACCGCGACTCTCAGGCGACGCCTACTCCTCTAACGCCCGGCAAGGTTTACGCGTTGTCCATCGACCTGTGGGCAACCAGCAATGTCTTTCGCGCTGGACACCGCATTCGTCTGGAAGTCTCCAGCAGCAATTTCCCGCGTTTCGACCGCAACCTGAACACCGGCGAGTCCGCGGCCAACTCCGCCAAGTGGACCACAGCCACCAACACGATCCTGCATGATGCGGCGCATCCGTCGGTTCTGGTGCTTCCCTTCGTCCCATAGATCGAACCGAACCGAAGTCTCCTGGCTTTGGGTGCCGCATCCTTTGCGGTTTTTGCAAAGGGTGCGGATTTTTTCTCGGGATGACTGGGCTCATGCACCCCGGGGCGGGTGCCCCACATGCCGTTTTTGCATGTGGGTCCGTGCGTCTTGTCTCAAATCTCGTAACCGCGCCCGCCCTTCGTAGCGGCGGGTCTTTAGACCCGCGCCTTCGCAGCGACACACATCCACCACAGCAACTTTTCTTTGATTGCCCCTACGTCAGGGCACGGCTTCAGCCGTGCCGTAACTAGCGCCGAATCCGTGCGGCTTTAGCCGCTGAGGGCGTGCTTGTTAGTTTCTCACCCAGACTCTTCAGCCCGTGAAAATTTGTTGTGTGAACTCTTCCGCAGGCTGTTGCGCTTGGGTCTTCATCAAGCGCTATCTAGGTCCACGGCCTTCGCGAGCTTCCGCTGGCGATCGTCGAAACTCCAAAATCGCTTTGCTTTCAGTTCCACAGCGATCGCGACATGAAGGCTATCCAGCGTGCGTACGCCAAGTTTGGGCCCGTAACGACGGCCCAAATCTGCGCACGCGTCGAACGCATCTTCCGGGATGCTCGCGGGAATCCACAGGCCAGTGGATTCGTCCTCCTCGAGTTGCCGGTACACCTCGTTTGCTTCCATGCCCGACAACTCTCCCCGGAAGACGTGCTGTGCTATGGCGTGCGCCCACTCGGCTCGGTGCAGGGGAGTCAGCCAAAGGCCCTCTGCTGTCAGGACCTGCTGCCGCGACACGAGGGAATGGCGGTCGGTTACGTACAGGGAAACCAGGAAGCTCGTGTCCGCATAAACGATCAATAGCGTCCTCGTTCCTCAATGACGAGATCGGCCCCGGGCAAGATGCGGTCGCCAAAAATCTTCTTGGCGCGCCCGGCAAAATCCGGATACTTGACCGGGCCCTCGCTCATTCGCCCGGCAGGAATAATCCGCGCGATGACCTTATCGCGTTCCCGGAGTTCCACGGTCTTCCCGGCCCGCAGCCAGGCCTTCAGCTTGCGGGTGTCGCGGAGTTGACGGATGTTCACCTTTGGCATAATCAAATCGTGACACATTTTGTGTCACATCGTCAATCCTCCAGGATTTCAACTAGCTACTCTTAGGGCAATTTTTGCCCCCTCCGCCCTCGCTTTCAGCACGGATTAGGCACAACCCCACCCCCAAACCGTTGACGCCCCTGCCCCCACCGCCGAAAATGACCAGACAGGGGAAACTTGCCAAAATCCCCCCGGAAAGACGCATGTCACCTGAACCCAATGCGGTCGAACAAGCCGTTGCGCGCGCGCTGCGCGATAATCTTGCGGGCATACAACGCACGGGCGTCGAGCTGCAGCAAGCCATCAACGACGTAGTCGCGGCCTGCTCCAGCAGCAAGCCCACCAACGCGCTACCGCCGCTGTTGCGCGCGCAAGCCTCCGCCGCTTCGCTTGCCGCGGCTCTGGAAGTATTGTCTCGTTTCGTGGCCGTGGCGCTTCAATCTGGCCCGCGCAGTCCCCTTGAGGAAAAAATCACCCAGGCCATCGCCCTGCAGGCGCCGGAAGCACCCGCTGCTCCGGTCCGTCCGGTGCCCCAAGTTCCCACGCCACAAGCCGCAGCCTCCGCGCCCGCTGCTGTATCAGTACCTGTGGAGCCGGAGGTCCAGGACTTTCCGCCCACGGACTCGACCACGATTCCGGTAGAATTGGAATTAGCGGAACCCACGGTTTCTGCCGACGCGGAATTTGATGTCAATCGGTTAACTCCTGAGGAACAGGAGCTGCACCGGCGCGCAAATCGTGTGGCCAAAGTTTCGATGCAGGATATTAAGATGTTACGTCCGGAGCAGGTCAAAATCGGACGTCAACACAAAGACATTTGCATTCGGTTGAAAGAAGACATTGAGAAAGCCCATAGAGAGTACGACCGCAGGTTTAAACCCATCATGGATCACCCGGTGGATTACTTCTATCGCTGGATGGTCGAAATTCTTGCTGACGGCGACGCCTCCGCCCTCGGCGAGTATCCTTACACCACCGCCAGCAAATCGCGCTAATTCCTGCTCGTTCGCCTCGGCCACTCTGCGTGTCCTCGGCTTTGTCTGCGCTGCCCTGCTGCTGGCAGCGCTCGCCGCCGCGCAAACCACCACCCACAAGCGGAAGCGGCCCACGCATCCGAAATCGCCCGCGTGCCAAACCGGATGCAAGCCAGACACCACTGTGCCCGCTCTCGACAACGCTACTCCCGAAGATGCCGCGGCCCAAAAAGATTTGGCGCCTCTCGCGCGCACTCTCCACCACGGGTCGACCGCCGACTACGCGAAACTCGCCGCCTTTGCCAATTCCCATGCTTCCAGCGTTTGGGGACAGCGCGCCGCTTTGGCTCTCGGCTACGACGACTATTCGAGCGTGCGCTACCCGCAGGCCTTGGCCTGGCTTGAGAAAGCCAAGGCGGATCCGTTGCTCCGCGAATACGCGCTCTTTTGGGCCGCGCAAACCGAGCGTGGGCTACACCAAAACGGCGAAGCCGCGCAGGATTTTGCGCAACTGCTAAAGGATTATCCAAACACGGTCATTAAGGAGCAGGTGCTCGAGGCCTACGGTCCTACCGCGATTGAAATTGGGCGCCCGCAAGACGCGCTCGAGGCACTCGCCTCTTATCCTGCCACTTCTTCGAAGTCCTCGCTTCTTATCGTTCGCGCTCGGGCCCACGAAGCCGATCGCAAACTCACCGAAGCCGTCAAGGATTTTCAGACTATTTACTACAAATATCCCCTGTCCGATGACGCCATCGATGCCGGGTCTGCGTTGACGCGGCTCAACAAGCAGCTTCGCAGCGAGTTTCCCTACGCCGGCGTCGAAATGCAGGAGCAGCGCGCCGAAATTTTCTTCGATGCGCACAAATGGAAAGAAGCTCGCGTCGAATACGAAAAGCTCGCCGCCATGCTCAAGGATCCCGCGAATCCCACGCGGCAGCGCGCCTTGGTTCGTGCCGCCGAGTGCCGCCAGCATCCCAAAGCCGCTCCTTATCTTTTGGCGAAGCTGAATGCTACCGACCCGGAGGCGGACGCCGAGCGCCTCTACTATCTCTCGCAGGCCTATCGCTCCGATAAAAAAGAAACAGAGATGCTCACCGCCATCGAGAAAACGGCGGAAAAATATCCGCAAAGCCGTTGGACCGGAGAATCCCTGATGGCCGCGGGCAACTATTACTGGGTTTTGCTGGATCGCACCAAAGCGGGTCACTATTACGAACGCGTTTTGGAGAATTTCCCCGGCGACAAAAACGCCTATAACGCCGAGTGGCGCATCGCCTGGGTCGCCTACCTCGAACGTCAGCCTTACGCCGACGACAAAATGAGCGTTTTCCTGCGTAAGTATCCGCTTTCCGGCGGCGCCGTGAATGCCATGTACTGGCTGGGCCGCAACGCCGAGCGCAGCGGCAATCCTGCGCACGCCCGCGCGTACTTTCAGAAAACCGTTGACCGCTTTCCCACCAGCTATTTCGGCGAAGCCGCGCAGAATCGGCTGGACAAGCTCGGCCCGGGCGACGCTGAGGCTCCGGAATTCCTCGCGCAACTGCCTGCCGCGCCTCCCTTGCGTCCCTTCGATGAGCCCATCGCGCCCAACGTCCTCGATCATTGGAACCGCGCGCAGGCTCTGCGCACCATCGCCTTCGATGCTTCCGCTGAACTGGAGTTAAAAGCCGCCTACGCCGCCACCGCTTCGCCGCGCTTCCTGGTCGAAGCCGCGCAAGCCGCCTTCGATCAGGGCCACTTTGCCGCGGGCATGAATTATGGGCGCCAGGCCATTGCCAGTTTTGAGTCGCGCAAGTTCAGTGAAGTGCCGCCCAATGTCTGGAAAGTGCTGTTCCCCCTGCCCTATGAACTGCAACTACGCCGCGAGGCCGAGCGCAACGATTTTGATCCTATGTTCGCCGCGGGATTGATTCGCCAGGAATCCACCTTCCAGGCTGACGTCGTTTCCCATGCCGACGCCATCGGCTTGATGCAAATTCTGCCCAAGGAAGGCCGCCGCCTGGCCCGCGAACGCAAAGTCCGCTACACCAAAGCGTCGCTCTTCGATCCCAACGTCAATATTGAACTGGGTATGCTTTACATCGCTGAACTCACCCGCAGCTTCGGCGCTCCCGAATATGCCGCGGCGGCTTACAACGCCGGCGAAGATCGCGTGACCCTGTGGCGCAGCGAACGCAATTACGACGAGATTCCCGAATGGGTCGAGTCCATCCCGTTCAGCGAAACCCGCGAGTACGTCCAAATCGTTCTGCGCAACGCCGACATGTACCGCAAACTTTACGGCCCCACCACCAACAAAAACACCGTCTCCGCCTCGATTCGCTCCAGCACGCATACCGCGCGATAAAACCTCGAACTTTGGCGCAAGGCGTTCGTTGACTTGTCTCCACTGCGCCCCTAGAATTGCCACACGATGGTGGACCCCCAGTCGCTCATCGGACAAACCACTTCCCACTACCGCATCCTCGAAAAATTGGGCGGCGGCGGCATGGGTGTGGTCTATAAGGCCCAGGACACGCGCCTGGATCGCTTCGTAGCCTTGAAGTTCCTTCCCGCGGAGATGACCAATGACCCACAAGCGTTGGCCCGCTTCCAACGCGAGGCGCAGGCCGCTTCCGCTCTGAATCATCCCAACATTTGCACCATCCATGACATCGGTCAGGAAAACGGAAAAGCTTTCATTGCCATGGAATATCTCGAGGGCCAAACCCTGAAGCACCTGATCACCGGCCGGCCGCTCGAGCTCGAAAAACTCCTGGACCTCGGCATTGAAATTGCCGATGCGCTCGACGCGGCGCACGCCAAAGGCATCGTGCACCGTGATATCAAGCCCGCGAATATTTTTGTCACCCTGCGCGGGCACGCCAAGATTCTCGACTTCGGCTTAGCCAAAGTGAATCCGGCAAACAGCGGCTCGCGCGCAGCCGAGGCCACCCTGAGCGTTGATCCCGAGCAGCTCACCAGCCCGGGAAGCACGGTCGGAACGGTCGCGTATATGTCGCCGGAGCAGGTGCGCGCCAAGGAACTGGACGCTCGCACCGACCTGTTTTCCTTTGGCGTTGTTCTCTACGAGATGGCCACGGGCGTTTTGCCTTTTCGTGGGGAAAGCGCCGGGGTCATTTTCAACGCGATTCTCGAAAAAGCTTCCTTGTCGCCCGTACGGCTGAATCCGGACTTGCCCGCAAAGTTCGAAGAGATCATCAACAAAGCGCTGGAAAAAGACCGCAATCTCCGCTACCAGCACGCCTCCGAAATGTACGCGGATTTACGCAGACTCAAACGAGACACGGATTCGGGCGTTATCGCGCGGCGCAGCAGCGTCGAGATTGTCTCGCCCGAGGCGCCACTCAACGCCACACTTGTGCGAGAAAAAAGTTCGTCCGTGATTTCCGCGAAAAGTTCGGAGAACGCGGAGTCATCCTCACCTACTGCAGACCAGAAGAATCATCAATGGTGGGCGCTCCTGGCGGGCTTGGGGATCGTGCTTGTGGCCGCAATGGGTGGAGGGTTCTGGCTGCGTTCGAAGGGCGCCGGCACGGAAGTGCAAAGCTTGGCAGTCCTCCCTTTCACAACGACGACCACCGCTGGAGATGAAATTCTGGCCGACGGCATTACCGAAGGCGTGATTAACGACCTCTCGCAAGTGCCGGGATTGAAAGTGATGGCGCGCAGTACCGTGTTTCGCTTCAAGGGGAAGGAGAACGATCCGCAGCAGGTCGGGCAAACGCTGAAGGTGGACACCGTTGTCACCGGGAACGTGCTCGAGCGCGGAGATAATCTGACGGTGCAGGCGGAACTGGTGAAAGTGTCCGACGGTTCGCAAATCTGGGGCAAGCAGTTCACGCGAAAAATGGATGACGTCTCGCTGGTTCAGGGAGAAATTGCGAAAGAGTTGGCCGGCATGCTGCGGCCAAGCGCCAACCCAGCCACTTCCGCGAAAGAAATGGCGGCAGGCACGCAAAACCAGGAAGCTTATCAGGCCTTCGTTAAAGGACGATTCTTTCTTGCGCAACGAACGCCGGAGAGCATAGCGAGCGCGATTGGGAGTTTCCGCAAAGCGATTGAAGCCGATCCGAACTACGCCGAAGCCCACGCTTCTCTAGCGGTCACCTATGACTTGGCGCCAGGCTATTTGACGCCAGAGCAATTCCGGGCCTTGGGTTCGCCCACCGGCGAGGCCGAAGCGCAAAAGGCCATCGAACTGAATCCCAACTTAAGCACCGGCTACGTAGGTCTCGGTGCCTTCTACGCCTCGCGATTCGATTGGCCGAAATCCGAAGAGCAGCTCCGCAAGGCCATCGAGTTGAATCCCAACGACGCCAGCGCCCATTACGCCTATGGCCTGCTCTCCCTTTCCCCGCAACGCAAGAACGCTGAGGCCTTGGCGGAACTGCAAAAAGCGCTGGTCCTCGATCCCCTATCTTTGGTCATCAATACCAATTACGGAGTTTTGCTCTTCATGTCCGGTCGAACCGCTGAGAGTATTCAACAGCTTCGCAAAACTCTGCAATTGGATACCTACCAGATGGCTTATATCCGCCTGCTCGAGATCCAAGCGTTCCAGGGAGATTATGCCGCCGCGCACGACAGCGCCTTGCATGCCTTCCCCGCGGACAATTGGCCCGCGCCCAAAAACAAGACCGATTTCTACGAGACCTTTATGCGCGTAAACGGCGACGTTTTAACCAACGCCATCGGCTCTTCCATGCTGGGAAGAAAAGACGACGCCTTCCGGGCTTTGAATTCGTCCATTGAAATCGACCCCATCGACACACCGGTTTGGATTCACCGCCCGGAGTTGGCCAGTCTCCACGATGACCCACGCTTCGCCGAAATCCTCAAGCGCATGAACCTGCCAGCCCAATAACGCGCAATTCTGCGAACTTCTGCTCCTCCTCGTTCTCGCGATTCTCTCCGCGTGCGCTACAATGTTTGCTCCATGTCTACACCGGAAACCAATATGTCGCAAATCGCGCGCCGGATGCTCTCCGCCAAGGCCGAACAGTTCACCGAATCCGTCATTCGCGAGATGACGCGTCTGGCCCTCAAGCACAAGGCCGTGAATCTTTCTCAGGGTTTTCCCGATTTTGCCGCGCCCAATGAAGTCAAAGAAGCTGCGCGCCAGGCCATTGCCGACGACATCAACCAGTACGCCATCACCTGGGGCGCCAAGCCGCTACGCGACGCCATCGTCGAAAAATTCGCGCATACGCAAGGCGTGCAAGTGGATCCCGAGCGTGAACTCACCATTTGCTGCGGCTCCACGGAAGCGATGATGTCTTCCATGATGGCCATCATCAATCCCGGCGATGAAATCGTGGTCTTCGAACCCTTTTACGAAAATTACGGCCCCGACGCGATTCTCTCCGGCGCCACCCCGCGTTTCGTCAATCTCCATCCGCCCGATTGGACCTTCGACGAAAGGGAACTGGCGGCTGCGTTTGGTCCGCACACCAAAGCCATCATTCTGAACACGCCCAACAATCCCACCGGCAAAGTGTTCACCCGCGCCGAACTCGAATTTATCCGCGATCTCTGCGTGCGCTGGAACACTTACTGCATCACCGACGAAATTTACGAGCACATTCTCTACGACGGCACCGAGCACATCACCATGGCCAAGATCGATGGCATGCGCGACCGCACCATCGTCATCAACGGCATGTCCAAAACCTACAGCGTCACCGGCTGGCGCGTCGGCTGGGCCATCGCTCCCGGGGACGCCACGCAAGCCATCCGCAAGGTCCACGATTTTCTCACCGTGGGCGCCGCCGCTCCGCTGCAACAAGCCGGCGCGCACGCCCTCAAGCTTCCGCAAAGTTACTACGACAACCTCGCCGCCAATTACGCCAAGAAGCGCGCGCGCCTGCTGGCCATCCTCGAAAACTCCGGCTTCACCGTGTACAAGCCCCGCGGCGCTTACTACATCATGACCGACATCTCTCGCTTCCATTGGGACGAAACCAAATATCCCGCCGAATCGCGGGATGTTTCCTTCGCGAAATACTTAGTCGAACACATCGGCGTCGCTTGCGTCCCCGGCTCCAGCTTCTACAACGATCCCCAGGATGGCGCATCGCAAGTGCGCTTCACCTTCTGCAAAAAAGAAGAAACCCTAGCCGCCGCCGAAGCCCGCCTCGCCCATCTCCACGTCTGACGACCGGTCGAACCTTGTATCATGGCACTCGGGGTCGGAGCTTCAGCTCCGACATACATGCTTGGCGATCGACCGGGCTTCAGCTCCTGAGGAATTGCTTTTCCGCCCTAACTCTTTACGTCGTTCTGCTACCGGCATATGATGCCCTCAATAGAGGAGCATCCCACCGTGAAAACCGTCCGCCCTCTGCTGTGTTTGTGCCTGGTTCTAATCGCGTGTTCCGGCAAGTCCCAAAAAGAAGAAACCCCCAAGCCCGCGCAATCGATCCAGGAATTGCAGCAGCAACTCGAAAAAATCCTGAAAGACACGCACACGCCCGGCGTTTCCGTGGCCATCGTTCATCGCGACGGCCCCGAATGGATCGCCGGCCTCGGCGAATCCGATGTGGCCGCCAAGCGCTCTACCACTCCCGACACGCTCTTTCGCATCGGCTCGACCTCCAAAGCCTTCGCCTCGCTCTCGATTCTCAAGCTCGCCAACGAAGGCAAGCTTTCCCTCAGCGATCCCGTGCACAACTTGATTCCTGAAGTGTGGTTTCAGAATCCCTGGGAAGCCACCGACCCTGTGCGCGTCGTCGATCTGCTCGAGCACACCACCGGATGGGACGACATGCGCCCTCGCGATTACGCCAATCAGGCGCCCGACTCCATGGGCTTGCGCGAAGCCCTGGCCTTTGATCCTCACCCGCGCATCTCCCGCTGGCCGCCGGCCACGCGCATGGCTTACTGCAACACCGGCCCGGCCGTCGCTGCGTACATCGTCGAAAAAATCACCGGGCTACGCTTCGAAGACTACGTCGCGGCAAATTTCTTCATGCCCATCGGCATGAAAACAGCCACTTACTTCGAAGCGCCTTCTCCGCCGCTGACGCTGCTGTATCACCCCGACGGCAAAACTCCTTATCCCTATTGGCACATCCTGTATCGCCCGGCGGGTTCCATCAATGCTTCCGCGGACGACATGGCGCCCTATGTTCAGTTCTATTTGAATCGCGGCACAGTCAACGGCGTCGAAGTTATGCCCGCAGCTTCGATCGATCGTATGGAAATTCCCACGCGCACTTGGGCCGCACAAGAAGGGCTGAAAGCGGGCTACGGTCTCAGCAACTATTGGAATGTGCAAGACGGCTTCGTGTATCACGGCCACAACGGCGGCGTCGAAGGCGGCCTCACCGAAATGGCCTACATGCCTGATTATGGCGTCGGCTATTTCTACAGCATTAACGCCGGCAATGGCGACGCGTTCGAAAAAATTGGCAAAAGCATTCGCGCCTACGTCACGCGAAATCTGCAGAAACCGGCTCTGCCGCCAGCCGCCCCTCTAACCGCCGACGCCGCTTCCTACGCCGGCTGGTATGAGCCGGACTCGCCCCGCGTTCAAATGACCTACTTCCTGGAGCGCCTGCTCGGACTCGCGCGCGTGCGCTTCGATGGCGGCAATCTCCTGCTCAGCAGTTTCGGCGACCTCCACCAGGTCTCCGTTCCGGTAACCGCCACGCAGTTTCGCCGCCTGCCCAAAAAGGAGCTACCCTCGCCCGTGGCCACCATGGCGCTTCTCACCCCCAACGCGGAAGGCCGCTTCATTCAGGTCGGCGGTGGCATGGTCACCATGAAGCGTATTCCCACGGCGCTCGCGTTTCTGGAAATTCTCTTAACCGCTTGGTTCGTGCTGGCATTTGTGGCCACCCTGATCTATGCGCCGTTCTGGCTCCTCGGCGGTCTCAGCAAAAAGCGTCGCCGCCCCGCGGAGCGCGCCATCCGCGTTTGGCCGCTCATCAGCGTGCTCAGTCTGCTTGCGTTTGTCATTATTTTCATTGCGTCCTCCGACGATTTTATCGTCCGCATGGGCAATCTGACCGTATGGTCGGTAGGCCTGTGTCTGACCAGCATTACCTTCGGCATCGCTTCCCTCATCAGCGTGGTCGCCCTGTCGCGCGTTTCCAAACAAGACGCGCGCAAAGGCGTCCGCTGGCTCTCGCTCGTGGTGATTCCGCCGCTCTTTATCGCCGCCCTTTATTTGGCGTATTGGGGAGTCATCGGGCTGCGCACCTGGACTTAACAACGCTCACAACGCTATCTCTTGCAAATCCGCCCTGCGCTGCGCAGACTAATGCTCTTCGTTGGTTTGCCAGGGAGACCCATGTCGCTGCAAATCGGCCAACGACGCTGCAAAAATAACCGGAGCCCAATTGCTTCCGCAGCCCCGCGCTTTTGCCGGCCTGAATCCTTCCGAGTATGCCTACCCTCGGGTGACCACCCACCGCAACATCTATCGCGTGTGGTTGCACTGATTTCTTCCGAGCTACCGCCGTCTCGTGTTTCTCGTTGCTTGTGTAGTGGCCGAACTTTAGATCGGCCCGGTTTCACTTGTGGCTTAGGCGTGGCCCCTATCACAGTGCGGGTTCCGCGCGTATGCTACACTCCGCTAAAGTACAGAAACCACCAAGGAAACCCGCATGCCACTCCAATGGTCACTGATTCCCGCCAACTCCAAGCTTGAGGCGAACGGCGACGGCCAGCCCCTCGACGTTTCCGCCAGCGAAACGCGCACGTTCCTTTGTCGTCTCACGGTCACCGAACAAAAGGAACAAGAGTCCCTCGATGTATCCATCTGGGGCTCCGCCGATGCCCAGAACTTTGGGAAAAAGCCCCTGCTCAAGATTCCGCAACAGTTCTATTGCGGCTGCACAAAAATGGTTTTGGACATCTCCATGCGCCCGGAAGTGAAGTTCCTTCGCGCAAAATGGGAACTCAACCGCTGGGGCCGCGTAGCTCCCACGCCCCTGTTCGTCGCCGACCTCGACCTCACCGAGATTCCCGCCATGAACCGCGACGCTCGCGTCTCGCAAGTCGTGCCAGCCTCCCAGTCCTAGTTCGCCCAGTCACCCTTTCGGCCGTGTAGAGTCTATATGGCAACTCTTGTTTTCGTGGCACAGGCACTCCTGCCTGTGCTCTTGGGTTACCAGTAGCGCAGGCTTCACAACTCGCGGAAAAAGCCCCTTGGCTTGTAGGTCGCGGCTTCAGCCGCTGTCTCGTTTTTTCCTTTGTAGGGGCGCCGCACCGCAGCGCCCCAACTTGACATTATCACTGCATGCCGCTGACCTTGTAGGGCCCGCTTTCTGAAGCGGGCCGTTCGTTTTTTATTGCGTGTTGCCGAGGCTTGGTTCGGTTCTGCAGCCCACCGCCAACCGCGCTCCATCCCCCGCAGCCGCAAGGCCCGCGGGCCCCTGCTTCCATGCGACCACTTGGCCCTCCGCGCACTCTAATCAATGGGCTCCCGTCTGGCTGGCCAGGAGCCCGAACGCAGGGATGGTACCCTGACAGTAGTCCGGTATCGGCTGGGGCTGACCCGGAAATACTCCAGATGAGGATGCTGTGAGCGAAGTGTCGTCATTACCGTGGCAGGAGTCTCTCTCCAAGCGCTACGAGGCGCTGTTCCGGGTGGCGCGTGCGGTTGCCGCCCACCGCGACGCCAAAGAGCTTTTCCGCGTTTTGGCCAGCGAACTGCGTGGCGCCGTCGACTTCGACTTTGTCGGCTTGTTTCTGTATGACGAAGCCACCAACACCTTCGAGAATCCGGTACTCGAGACCGTGAACGGCTCAGGGGGAATCTTCATCCCGCCCGATTTCCCTCCCGAGCAAACCATCACCTGGTGGATTTACCACCATCAGCGGCCGGTGGTGATTTCCTCGCGCGAAAAAGAAACGCGCTTTCCTCGTATGATGGAGCTTTACAAGCAACACGGCGTGCAATCTGCGTGTCTCCTTCCACTCACGACCGCTCACCGCCGGCTTGGCAGTCTCGGTTTTGGAGTCGAGCATCCCCGCGAGTATTGCGACGAAGAAATCCGCTACTTATCACTCGTTACCGATCAGGTGGCCCTTGCTGTCGATAATGCCTTGCGCGAGCGCGAGCTGCTCCGTAGCCAAGAGGCTCTGCGCAAGCAAACCGCCCACTTCGAGCGACTCTTCGAGCTCGCTCCGGAAGCGATCGTCCTGCGCGACACTGAAAACCGTGTCCTACGCGCCAACCGCGAATTCACCAAGCTATTTGGCTTCACCGTTGAGGAAGCTCTGGGCCGCGATATCACCGATCTAATCGTCCCAGACGGCCACAAAGAGCAATCCGAAAGGGTGCGCGAAGCGCTCCGGCGCGGCGAACGCGTCGATATCGAATTGGTGCGTAAAAGGAAAGACAATTCGCGCCTGACCGTCTCCTTCGTCGCGGCTCCGGTCGTCGTCAACGGCGGGTCCCCGGAAGTTTATGGAATTTACCGCGACATTACCGAGCGCAAGAAGGCCGAGGAGGCGCTCCGCCGCAGCGAAGCTTATCTCGCGGAAGGTCAACGCCTCAGTCACACCGGGAGCTGGGCGCGCTGCATCAACACTGGCGACATCTTCTTCAGTGCCGAGAGTCTCCGCATCTTTGGCCTCGATCCTTCGACCAAGATGACCCTCGAGACTCTGCTCGGCCGCATTCATCCCGAAGATCGCCCGAACTTCGAAGAAACCATCCGCAAAGCTACCGCCACCTCCAGCGACTTCGAGATCGACTATCGCATCATTCGCGACGACGGCTCCGTGCGCCACCTCCATGTTTTGGGTCATCCCGTCAAGAACGCCGCGGGCAACCTCTCTGAATTTGTCGGCACGCTCGTCGATATCACCGAGCAAGTACAATCGCGCAAAGCCCTCGAGGACGCTTTCACCGAGATCAGCCGCCTCAAGGATCAACTCTTTGCTGAAAACGTCGCGCTGCGCCAGGAAATCGACGAAACCTCCATGTTCGAAGAGATCGTCGGAAAAAGCGCCGCGCTGCAAAACGTCCTCAAAGAAATCGAAACTGTGGGCCCAACCGACTCCACCGTGCTGATCCACGGAGAAACCGGCACCGGCAAGGAATTGATTGCCCGCGCCATTCACAATCTCAGCGCCCGCCGTCCCAACGCCTTCGTCAAGGTCAACTGCGCCGCGATTCCCACCGGCTTACTGGAAAGCGAATTGTTCGGACACGAAAAGGGCGCCTTCACCGGCGCGATTAATCAGCGCATCGGGCGCTTCGAATTGGCCCAGCACGGCACCGTTTTTCTCGACGAAATCGGGGAAATTCCACTGGAATTGCAGCCCAAATTACTGCGCGTTCTGCAGGAGCGGGAATTCGAACGGCTGGGCAGTTCGCGCACCCTGCGCACCGACGCGCGCCTGATCGCCGCTACCAATCGTGACCTTTCCGATATGGTCGCCGAACAGAAGTTCCGTTCCGATCTTTTTTATCGCTTGAATGTATTTCCCATTCATGTGCCCGCGCTTCGCGAACGCCCCGAGGACATCCCCGTGCTCGTGCGCCATTTCACCGAACTCTTCAGCCGCCGGATGAACAAAGC
Source organism: Candidatus Sulfotelmatobacter sp. (assembly GCA_035524015.1). Taxonomy (GTDB): domain Bacteria; phylum Acidobacteriota; class Terriglobia; order Acidiferrales; family UBA7541; genus Acidiferrum. Next base: position 36,247 of record DATKPS010000052.1, on the reverse strand, counting down.
TATTCACACCATCCCCGCGGAAACCATGAGCGCGCTCATTCGCTACGACTGGCCAGGAAATGTTCGCGAACTGCAAAATGTAATCGAGCGCGCCGTCATTCTTTCTTCGCATGGCACTCTGCGTATTCCTGCGGCTGAGCTGAAACCCGAGAAAAAATCTCTGCCCACCGCCCAGAACACCACCGTCGCCGTTCCCAGGCGCACGCGAGCCACGGTTCCAACGCTCTCTCGCGAGCAGGTTGTCGAGGCGCTACGAAAAGCGGGCGGCCGCGTCGGCGGCACCAATGGCGCAGCGGTGCAACTCGGCTTGAAGCGCACTACTTTTATTGCGCAAATGAAAAAACTCGGCATCGACCCGCAAAGTGTCAATAAGTGACCTGTGACAGTGTCACAACGCTTATGACAGCCTGACACCTTCGACAGTTCCTCGCGTCCTTTTCTCCTAAGCACATTCCTCGCAACCACTTCACTGCACTCTACGTGTGTTTTCGGTTTGGCACTCTGAGTGCCTCCTCTCCGCCCGAGTGACAGAGCCCATGTTGAGAGCCATGATTTCCGACACCGCGTTCGAACAGAAATGGGTACTGCAAGGTCGTCTCTGTGGCCAGTGGGCTGACGAGTTGAAGCAGCAGTGGGAAAGCACTCGCAGTGCGCGCAGGGGACGGAGATGCGCGGTCGATTTGGAGGATGTCACTTGCGTTGATCGCAAGGGCGAAGCGGTTCTGCTGGAAATGGTGACCGAAGGGGCGGTGTTCGCGGCCAGCAGAGTTTACATGAAGCACGTATTGGAAACGCTAAACCAACACCACCATGAATTGTAGGGGGAAATCAATGCGAATCGAAACTAACCGAACAAAAGCTCCGGTTCCCGATGCCATTACTATCTCGAATAAAGAAGCGGACCACAACCTCGTCAATCTTGCCAAGCAGGGTTTGCAAAGTGCATTCCGAATCCTTTTCGAGCGCTATGAACGCCGCATGCTCCTGATCGCCAAGCGCATTCTGCGCAACCAACAGGACGCGGAAGACTCCGTGCAGCAGGCCTTCATCCACGCCTTTGTTCATTTGGACGCCTTTCAGGGCGACGCGCGCTTTTCTACCTGGCTGACACGCATTACCATCAATGAATCGCTGCAATCCCTGCGTAAGCGCCGTCCAAATCATTCTTCCCTGGACCAACACCCCGCCGCCGGCGGTGAGACCCATCCACTGCAAATCGCAGACGCTGCCGCCACTCCCGAGGAGCACTCCGGCCAGCGCGAAGTCAACGGCATGTTGCATCAGGCCATCGCAGAGCTGAAACCCATTTTCCGCAACGTCATCCAGATGCGCGAGATCGCTGAACTCACTTCCGAGGACACCGCTCAGCTTTTGGGCGTTTCCAACGGTGTGGTGAAAGCGCGCACCTTCCGCGCGCGCCGCTTGCTTCGTCGCAAGCTCGCGCTGCGCCTCGGTATCAACCGCAACTCTTCCCACGATTTCCTGTTTGCGCCCTCGCGCGGCGGCCATGACACTCCGCAGAGAGCCGGCACGCTTGCCCGCGCATTCTAACTTGCCACCGGCACCGATGTGCCGTTTGCAGTTCGGCGGTAGGAACGGAGACCTTTCATGTGGATCGTTCGAGTAGCGCTAGATCGACCATATACATTCATTGTTTTGGCCATGCTCATTCTCATCTTGAGCCCTGTGGTCATCATGCGCACCCCTGTCGACATCTTCCCCAACATCGACATTCCTGTGATCGCGGTCGCCTGGCAATACACCGGCCTCGACCCGGTAGAAATGGAAGGCCGCCTCACCACCGTTTTCGAGCGTGTCCTCACCACTACCGTCGATAACATCGAACACATTGAATCCACCACGGTAGCCGGTCAGGCCATCATCAAAATTTTCTTGCAGCCCGGCGCGAGTCTCGACACCGCCAACGCGCAAGTCACCGCGATTTCGCAAACGGTTCTCCGCCAATTACCCCCGGGAACTTTGCCTCCGTTGATCATTAATTACAGCGCTTCTAGCGTCCCCATTCTCCAACTAGCTCTTTCCGGCCGCGGCCTCTCCGAGCAGCAACTCAACGACATCGGCCAGAACTTTCTCCGGCCTCAGCTGGTCACCGTGCCGGGCGCCGTCATCCCTTGGCCCTATGGCGGAAAACAGCGCCAGGTGATGATCGACTTGAATCCAAATCTGATGCAGGCCAAGGGTCTTTCCCCGCAAGACGTGCTGGACGCGGTGCAGAATCAAAACGTGATCCTTCCCTCTGGCACCGCCAAAATTGGCGAATTCGAATATGACGTCAGGCCCAACGCCAGCGTCGTGACCGTTCCCGAACTGAGCAGCCTCCCGGTCAAAGTCGTCGGTCCATCCACCATCTATCTCCGCGATGTCGCCAACATTCGCGACGGTTTCGCCCCGCAAACCAATATCGCGCGCCAGGACGGCGATCGCGGCGTGTTGATCAGCATTCTGAAAGCTGGCAACGCCTCCACACTCGATGTCGTCAAGGGCATCCGCGGTCTTTTGCCCCGTGTGGCGCAGACGCTTCCTCCTGAACTCAACATCAAGCCCCTCGCGGACCAATCCGTGTTTGTCCGCGCCGCCATCAGCGGGGTAGTCCGTGAAGCGGTCATCGCCGCCTGTTTGACCGCCGTCATGATTCTGATTTTCCTCGGCAGTTGGCGTAGCACGCTGATCATTGCCATTTCCATTCCGCTCTCCATTCTCACTTCCGTGATCCTGCTCAGCTTTCTCCACGAAACCATCAACATCATGACCCTCGGCGGCTTGGCCTTGGCTGTCGGCATTCTTGTCGACGACGCCACCGTCGAAATCGAAAACATCGAACGCAACCTGGGCATGGGCAAAGAAATGCGCCGGGCCATCCTGGATGGCGCGCAGCAGATTGCCGTTCCCGCGCTGGTCTCTACTCTTTGTATCTGTATCGTGTTTATGCCCATGTTCTTCCTGGGCGGTGTGCCGCGCTATCTGTTTGTGCCGCTCGCGGAAGCGGTCGTGTTCGCCATGCTGGCCTCCTACCTGCTCTCGCGCACCCTGGTTCCTACTCTCGCTATGTATTTGTTGAAGACGGAGGGACACGGGGATGCGGCCCATGTACCCACGCGTAATCCTTTCGTCCGCTTTCAACAAAACTTCGAGCACGGCTTCGAAAAATTGCGCGACCGCTATCGTTCGGTGCTGACGCTACTGGTCCATCACCGCCGCATTTTCATTCCCGCTTTCTTGTTGACCTGTACCTCGGTGTTTGTGCTGGTCCCTTGGCTCGGCCAGGACTTCTTCCCTAACACCGACAGCGGCCAATTCATCCTGCATTTGCGCGCCAAATCCGGCACGCGTATTGAGGAGACCGCGCGTCTCTCCGATGAAGTGGAACACACCATTCGTCGAACCATCCCTCCGCCGGAACTCGACACCATCGCCGACAACATCGGTTTGCCCTACAGCACCATTAACTACATGCATGCCACTTCCGGCCTGATCGGCGCAGGCGACGCCGACATCCTGGTTAACCTGAAAGAAAACCACCATCCTACCGCGAACTACATCCGCACTCTGCGCGAGCAACTTCCCCATCAATTTCCCTCGGCCACTTTCTATTTTCTGCCCGCCGACATCACCACGCAGATCCTGAACTTCGGACTGCCTGCTCCCGTCGATATCCAGATCGAGGGTTCCAACACGGAAGGGAATCGCGCCGTCGCCGATCGCATGCTCGCCGAGGTCCAACAAGTACCCGGCATCGCCGATGCCCACCTCCAGCAGACCTTCGACTATCCACAGTACGAAGTGAACATCGACCGCACCAAAGCGGCACAGGCCGGCTTCAGCGAGCGCGATGTCGTGAACAGCATGCTCAATTCGCTTAGCGGCAGCTTCCAAATTACGCCGATGTTTTTCCTCAATTATCAGAACGGCACCAGCTACAACCTCGTCGCGCAAACCCCGCAGTATTCCATTCAGTCCATCCAGGATTTGCAGAACGTGCCCATCACCGCCAGCGGCTCGCATCGCCCGGAAATTCTCGCGGACGTCGCCAGCATTCGCCGCGGCAGCGAAATGGAAGACATCACCCACTACAACATTCGCCGGGTCATCGATATTTACGCCAATGTACAGGACCGTGACCTCGGTGCCGTCGGCCGCGACGTCACCCGCATCGTTGATGCCAATCGCAAATCGCTACCTCGCGGCACCTTCATTCGCGTTCGCGGCCAGCTCGAAACCATGCGCAACTCCTATCTCGGCTTGCTCGGCGGCCTGGTCTTCTCCGTCGTTCTTGTGTACATGCTCATCGTGGTCAACTTCCAGTCCTGGCTCGATCCTTTCATCATCATCACCGCATTGCCCGCCGCGCTTGCTGGCATCGTCCTTTTTCTCTTCGTTACCCACACCACCTTAAGTGTGCCGGCGCTGATGGGCGCCATCATGTGCATGGGTGTAGCCACAGCAAACAGTATTCTCGTCGTATCTTTTGCCAAAGAGCGGCTGGGCCATCATGGCGATCCAGTCGCTGCAGCCGTCGAAGCCGGATTCACGCGGTTTCGCCCGGTGCTCATGACCGCGCTCGCCATGATTATCGGCATGGTTCCCATGGCCCTGGGTCTGGGCGACGGCGGCGAGCAAAACGCGCCGCTGGGCCGCGCGGTCATCGGTGGTTTGCTCTGTGCCACCGTGGCCACTCTCGTTTTCGTACCGGCAGTGTTCAGCGTCCTGCACAGCAAACGCGAGCCGGCCGTTTTGCATTCCAACGGAGCCAACGAACAGATTCATGCGTGAAACCAAGGGGGACTTATGAACACGGATACCAATGTGAAGACGCTGCCGCAGCAGGAAGATGCGCCGCAACCACTGCCGCAAGAACACTCCAGTCCCTCGCAACCCGGCCAGGCCGGGGTGCCGCCGATCCCCTGGTGGATCCCCGCCGTCGGTGCGCTGGTGGTAGCCGCCGTGATCTTCTTCGGCATTCGATCCCGCGTCAATGCCGAAGCCAGAGTCGCACTCGCCACGCACGAAGCCGCCATTCCCGTTGTGCATGTCCTGTATCCATCCATTGATGAAGGCTCGAAAGAAATCGCCCTGCCCGGCAATACCGTCGCCTACGTCGATGCCCCCATTTACGCGCGCACGAATGGCTACCTCAAGCACTGGTATTTCGACATTGGCGCTAAGGTTAGAAAGGGCCAACTCCTCGCCGAAATTGAGACGCCCGAGCTCGATCAGCAACTGCAGCAGGCCCGCGCCGACCTCGAAACCGCTCAGGCCAACTACAACATTGCCAAAATTACCGCCTCTCGCTGGGAAGATCTGGTTAGAACCGGTTCCGTCTCCCAGCAAGAAACCGATCAGGCCAAGAGCGACTTCGATGCCAAAAAAGCCGCAGCCGACGCCGCCTCCTTTAACGTTCGCCGCCTCGAAGAGCTGCAGTCTTTCGAGAAAGTCTACGCACCCTTCGACGGCATCATCACCGCCCGCAACATTGACGTGGGCAACTTGATCGACGCCGGCGCAAACGCCCCCAAAGAGCTGTTTCACCTGGCCTCCATCAACAAGTTGCGCGTTTACGTGGCCATCCCGGAAGTCTATTCCGACGCCGCGAAAGATGGTGCCACCGCCACCCTCACTCTCGATGAATTTCCGAATCGCGTCTTCAAGGGCACCATCGTTCGCAACGCCAACGCCTTTGACGCCGCTTCCCGTACGCTGCTCACCGAAGTCGACGTCAACAATCCCACCGGCGAGTTGCGCCCCGGCGCCTACGTTTTCGTCCACTTCACACTGCCCGATTCCGCCAAGGGCCTGACCGTCCCGGCGAACGCACTGCTCTTCCGCAAGGAGGGCTTGCAAGTCGGTGTCGTGCGCAACGGCAAAGCGCAACTCGTCTCCGTAAAGCTCGGCCACGATTACGGCAATTCCGTGGAAATCATTTCCGGGCTGCAAAAGTCGGACGCGGTCATTCTCAGTCCCTCGGACTCCTTGACCAGCGGCACGCCCGTGAAAATTGCCGAACAGCACTCGGGAGATTGAGTCATGAACTGGTTCCGTCTTATTCTTCTCAGCCTCTTCTTCGTTGTTCTGGCCATGTTCTTTGTTGGCTGCGAAGTCGGGCCCAAATACACCAAGGCCACTGTGCCCACTACTCCGAGCTACAAAGAAGCTCCTCCGGATTCTTTCAAGGAAGCGGGGCAATGGAAGCCAGCGCAGCCAAGTGATCAGGACCTGCGTGGCAAGTGGTGGGAAGTTTTCGGCGATCCGCAGCTCAATTCCCTCGAAGAGCAGGTCACCGTTTCCAACCAGGATCTCAAAGTAGCCGAAGCGCGTTTGCGCGAAGCCCGCGCGCAAGTGAAGTACAACCGTTCCGCCGAATTTCCCACTCTTACCGTTGGCCCCGGCGTCAGCGGACTCCGCGACTCCGCTAACACTCCCTATTTCCCAAAGACTTTTACCACCGGCGAATTCATTCTGCCCTTCGATCTTTCCTATGAGGTCGACCTGTGGGGCCGCATTCGCCGCACCGTGGCCGCCGCGCGCGAAGAAACCCAAGCCACTGCCGCGGACTATGCCACCGCGAGCCTGAGCCTCCACGCGGAATTGGCCATCGACTATTTCGAATTGCGCAGCTCCGACGCGCAAAAAAAGCTGCTCGATGACACCGTAAAGGCCTATACCGATGCCCTCCAGCTCACCCTAAACCGTTTCCACGGTGGCATTGCTCCCAAGTCTGATGTTGCCCAGGCGCAAACTCAACTCGATACCACCTTGGTGCAAGATACCGACGTGACCGTTGCGCGCGCTCAGTATGAGCACGCCATCGCTATTCTCATCGGCAAGCCTCCCGCCGAACTTTCTCTGCCTCCGGCTCCTCTCGACCTTCATCCGCCGGTTATTCCTGTGGGCCTGCCGTCGGAACTTCTCGAGCGTCGCCCCGACATCGCCGCAGGGGAACGCCGCATGGCGGAAGCGAACCAGCAGATCGGCATTGCGCGTGCCGCCTACTTTCCTACACTCACTCTCGATGCATCTGCCGGATTCGAAGGCACGTCCATCCTGAATTGGTTCACTTGGCCCAGCCGTTTTTGGGCCGTCGGTCCGCAAGCGGGCGAAACCCTCTACGACGGCGGACGCCGCCGTGCTGGAATGGAGGGCGCGCTGGCCAACTATGACGGCGCCGTAGCCACCTACCGGCAAACCACCCTCACCGCGTTCCAGGAAGTCGAAGACAATCTCGCCGCTCTCCGCATTTTGGAAGGCGAGTCCACGCAACAGCAGGAAGCCGTCTCGGCCGCGGAAGAATCGCTCCAGCTCTTCACCAATCGCTACAAAGGCGGTGTCGACACTTATCTCCAGGTCATCACCGCGCAAACCGTCGCTCTTTCCAATGAACGCAACAATGTCGATATTCTCCGCCGCCGCATGGATGCCAGCGTTCTGCTGATCAAAGCCCTCGGTGGTGGCTGGAACGTTTCCGAGTTGCCCAAAGAAGCCAGCCTTCGTTAGCCCCGTCCACGTGGCACAGGCACTCCTGCCTGTGCTCTTGGGTTGCCCATAGCACAGGCTCCACAACCTGCGGAAAACCCTGTTCTTTAGCAGGCGGCGGCTGGAACGTTTCCGAGTTGCCCAAAGAAGCCAGCCTTCGCTAGCCCCGTGGCACAGGCACTCCTGCCTGTGCTCTTGGGTTACCCCCAGCACAGCCTCCACAACCTGCGGAAAAATCTGTTCTTTAGCAGGCGGGGGCTTTCAGCCCCCGCGTAAGTTGCATGGCATGAGTTGGGCTTCAGAGTCTGTGTGAGAAGTTGTGTCTTTCGTCAGGGCACGGCTTCAGCCGTGCCGTAACTGGTGCTGGATCAACCCGGCTTCAGCCGCTGAGGGGCGCTTTTTCAAGTTCTCACACAGACTCTTCAGCCCCTGAAGCCTCTGTCCGGCTTTTCTCCGCAGCCTCTTCAGCCCTGAGGAACTGTTTTTCTTTGCTACTCTTTCTTTAATGAAACAATTGCTAGCGACGCACAACCCATGACCGCCAAACATCTCACCGTCACCCGGCGCTTGCCGGAACAAGTCGAAGCCCGCATCCGCCGCGACTATTTGCCCTGCTTCAACCCCGACGACCGTCTTTACACCCCCGGCGAACTCATCGAAGTCGCCAACGGAGCCGATGCGCTCCTTGTCACTCCACGCGACCTCCTCAACGCCACCGTCATCGCGCGCTTGCCCGGCTCCGTCCGCGTCATCGCCACGCTGTCCGTCGGCTACGAGCACATCGATTTAGCCGCTGCCGCCGCTCGCGGAATCCAAGTCACCAACACACCCGGAGCCGTCACCGACGCCACCGCCGACATCACCATGCTCCTGCTCCTCGGTGCGTCCCGCCGCGCCAGCGAAGGCCAAGCTCTTCTGCTCCGCGGGGAATGGCGCGACCCGCGACCCACGGAATTGCTGGGCTGGCAGCTCACGGGGAAAAATTTGGGCATTTTCGGTATGGGCAGGATTGGCCGCGCTGTGGCCCACCGCGCTCGCGCCTTCGGCATGCACATCCACTACACCAACACGAAAAGATTGCATCCGCAGCTCGAGCAAGACGCCACCTTCCACGCCGACTTTCGCGATCTCTTGCGCCTCAGCTCGTTCCTGACTCTGCACGCTCCTGCCACCGATGCCACCCGGCATTTTCTCAACGCCGAAACCATCGCCTTCTTGCCGCTCGGTGCCATCGTGGTGAACGCCGCTCGTGGCGGCCTGATCGACGATGTCGCGTTGCTCGCGGCTCTCCAAACCCACCGCATCGCCGCCGCCGGCCTCGACGTCTATGAAGGCGAGCCGAATCTCCGCCCGGAATACCGAACCCTGCCCAACGTTTTTCTGCTCCCTCATCTCGGCACCGCCACCATCGAAGCCCGCACAAAAATGGGCATGTGCGCCTTGGACAATCTCGACGCGGCCCTCGCCGGAAAAACCCCTCCGAATCTCCTCCTCCCGTAGCACCCGCCTCAAGGTCGGTTTTCAAGCCTGTGCCGGTCTGCAGCGCAGCCTTTGGAGTGCGGGAGCCCAGCTCCCGCCGTCTTGCAATTTCGGCCCTGGGCAACCACGCTCAGCGGCAGCCCTGCTGCCGCTTTCTCAATGCGGCCCACACCGCCCGAAGCTATCTTTCTCCGCAACCTCTTCTGCCTGTGGCCCTGTAGCAGCGGCTTTACGCCGCTGTCCTGCCTTTTTGGGGATGCCCTTTTGTAGCGGCCGCCTTCCGAGGCGGGCGCCTTCTTTGTTCTGATGGGTTGGCGACCGAGGCAAACGGCCCTCGACTTACCTCTTGACAGCGCACATGCTCCTCCCTAGAATGCCCGTCCAGAGCGAGCGCTCGTTTTGACAACCAGAGCGAGCGCTCTGTTACCAGGCACAACCCAATGCCAAAACTTCGCGATGGCACCACCGCTCAGAACCAGCTGAAGATTCAGCGCGCCGCTCGCCGCCTGTTCACCCGCCAGGGTTTCCACGGCACCACCGTTCGCGAAATTGCCCGCGCCGCCGGCATTTCCATGGGCAAGTTGTACCTGTATTACCCCACCAAGGAGGACCTCTTCGTCGACCTGGTTTACCAGATGACCAAGGACATGGACGCCCTTCGCCAGAAAGAAATCGTGCCCCTGATGAAGTCGCCGGACCCCGAATCCTTGAAGAAGTTGGGCATGGCCATTGGACGAATCGTCTCGGAGAACCTGGATTACTGGCGATTGATGTACATCGACGTGGTGGAATTCCGGCACAAACACTTCATCCACAGCTATCGGGAAGTCGCGGGCGGCCTAAGAAATTACGCGACCGCGCTGTTCCAGAAGGCGCCCATTCCGTTTCCCCATAACGTGAATCCCGGTTTTGCCTACACCAATTTGTATCTTCAGTTTGTTACCTATTTTCTGGTCGAAAACCTCTTCGGGGCCAAGCGCCATTTGGGCGTCAGCGATGAAGAGGCCGTAGACCAACTGGTGCGTTTGTACACACGGGACCGTCAGGGACACAAGTCGAGGGCCTAATCGAAAATGCAGGAGGAAATATGCGCAAGCTCAGACTCGTAAAGTTACTGGCGGCCGCCAGTGTTCTCTGCTGTTCAGCGTTGGTGGCACGCGCACAGACCCCCACAACCGGACAAATCGTCGGTGTGGTGACCGATCCCAGCGGAGGCGTAGTGGCTGGCGCCAACGTTGCCCTCACCAGCGATGCCGGCGTGCAGCGCAGCGCGCAAACCGGAAGCGCCGGGCGATACACCTTCGCCCTGCTCGATCCCGGACGCTACACCATGGAGGTCACCGCTAAGGGCTTCGCTTCCGTAAAACTGGAAGCCATCACCGTGAAGATCACGGAAACCACCGTGCTCGACGTGGCGCTCAAGATGGCTACCGCCGTCGCCACCGTCTCCGTCACTGCGGAATCCCCTCAGGTCCAGTCGGAAAGCGCCACCAAAGGTACAGTCATCGACCAGAGCGACATCCGCGGCTTGCCCCTGCCCACGCGCAACTTCCAGCAGTTGCTCACCTTGACTACCGGAGCCTCCGCTTCGCTCACCAACTCCTCGGAATTGGGACGCGGCGACGTCGCGGTTTATGTCAATGGGCAGCGCGCGCTTTCCAACAACATGGTCATCAACGGCGTCGATGCCAACTCCATCGGCACCGGATCCACTCCGAACCTGGCCGTGCCCGCCATCGATTCGATGCAGGAATTCATTGTGCAAACCAGCATGTACGATGCGACGGAAGGCCGAAACGCCGGCGGCGTCATCGCTGCCGTTACGAAATCGGGTACCAATAATTGGCATGGCGATTTGTACGAGTTTGTCCGCAACACTGCGCTCGATGCCAACAATTTCTTCCTCAACGATGAAAATGTCGCGCGACCCACCTACGACCGCAACCAGTTTGGCGGCACCCTGGGTGGCCCGGTGATCAAGGACCGCGCCTGGTTCTTTGTCTCTTATCAAGGCACGCGTGAAACCAATGGCACCTCCCTCGACAATTCGCTCTCTACCATGTTTCTTCCCGCCTACCTGGGACCTCAACGCGACCTCGCCTCCCTCGCGGCCCTCTCGGTTTGTTACGGTTTAGGCGGATACGTCGATCCCGTGGCTATTTCCGTGCTCCAGGCAAAGCTGCCCAACGGCCAATACATGATCCCCTCCATTCCCGGCACAACCACTGGCGCGGGATGCACCCCGGGCAGTCCCGCCGCTCCGGTCCGCGTCACCATTCCCTCGAATTCCACCTATGACGAAGATCAGTTCAACACCAACTTGGATATCAAGCTGAACGATGCCAATCGTTTCTTCGGCAAGTTTTTCTACGCGGCGAACCGCGAGAATCAAGCGCTTTACGACACTTTTGGAGACGGCAACCCACTGCAGGCGCCCGGCTGGCCCACTGCGGAAAACATCAATCAGGAACTGCTTTCCGTCGGCGTTACTTCCACGATTTCCACCCACCTGTTGAATGAAGTGAGGTTTAACTGGAGCACCATTTACGGCCCGGGAAAGCCTTCTCAGCCGATTACCTCCTCACAATTGGGAATCCAGTCGCCCTTGTCCAGCGAATTTCCCGGCATGCCCACCATGTCGTTTACCAATATGTTCACCCTCGGACCCTCGCCCCTCGGTATCAACTATTCGCAGACCTACACCTACGGCGCGTCCGACATGATGACCTGGGTGAAAGGCAAGCACACCATCCGATTCGGCGGCGAATACAAACGCCAGGAAGTCGATGCGCCATACTTCGACGTATTTCCGAATGGCGAAATGTTCTATCTCGGATTCTCCGGCAACGTCTTTGAGGATTTTCTTTCCGGGCTAAACGGATTGTCGGTGATTGGTTCCGGCACCAACAGCATTTTCAACCGGGCCAACGATGTTTCCGCCTACATCCAGGACGATTGGAAAATTACCACGCGGCTCACCCTGAATCTGGGATTGCGCTACGACTATTTTGGCCCCACCAGCGAAACCCAGGGACACTTGATCGGCTTCGAACCTTCCAAGGCAACCACCGTGCCGCTGGCGATTCCCGGATTCGGCGTCGATTGTCCCGCGGTCCTCAGCACCTGCGGATCCGTCGTCACCGGCGGGTTCGTGCAAGCGGGCAATGGCAACTTGCCGGGATTTCCGAAGGTGGGCAACAGCCTGGTCAATCCGGATTACAAGAACTTCGGACCGCGCGTGGGCTTCGCCTATCAGCTGACCGACAGGGGCAATCTGGTTTTGCGCGGAGGCTATGGCGTTTTCTATGACCGGCCAAACATGCGCCTGTACAACAGCCAGTTGTTTAACATGCCCTACGAGATGCTGGCCACCGCGCTGGCCACTCCCAATGAAAGCCCATTTGTCCAGGTGCCGCAGCCGAGTGCCTTCCCGCTCAACCTCAGTAACACCTCGATCTTTCCGTTTGGAGGATACCCGGCGTTCCTGCCGGTCACGGAGTTAACTTCCACCGGACCCGTGCAAACGGTTACCCCGGTTCCCTCCACCGGGATTTATCCAGACTTGCAGGACTGGGCCACGCCGTGGGTGGAGACCGCCAATCTCGGCGTGCAGTGGAGCTTCCTGAACAACTGGATGCTGGACGTGGGCTATGTCGGCTCGTTCGGACGACGCTTCCCGCGGTTGTTCTCCTTCAACCAAGCGGCCTCACCGGACTTGGCGGGACTGTATACCGTGGGTAGTCTCGGCGGTTCGTTCTTCCCCGGTTTTGGAAATTTGACGGCCCCGGGTTTGGGCAGCTTCCTCATGGAAAGCAACTCGGAGTCGAACTACAACTCCTTGCAGGTCAGCGTAAATAAGCGCATCTCCAAAGGCTTGCAGATGCTGCTGAGCTATACCTATTCTCACTCTTTGGACGATTACTCCGGCAGCGACGTCAGCGACATTACCCTGATTCCCGGCAACATGGTCAATGAACAGAACTACGGCTCCTCCGACTTCGACCGCCGCCATCGTTTTGTGGGCAGCTTTCTTTATAGCTTGCCGAATTTCTATGCCGGCGACTCCGCGGTCATGAAGGGACTCACCGGTGGCTGGAGCTTTTCCGGAATTGTCACCCTGCAATCGGGTTTGCCCTTCTCCATTTATGGGCAGGATTCCGCGTTTGAAGCCACCCGGGCGGACCTGGCTCCCGGCCGCACCATCCAGTCGGCCATCAAAGGCGGCTCCGTGAATAACCGCCTGAACGACTATTTCGATACAACCGCGTTCGTGCAGCCTACGGCCTTCGGCGACTTCGGAACTTTGGGCCGGAATATTCTGCCCGGACCCAAACAGATCAATACCGACCTCGCGATCATCAAGAACTTCCCGGTCAGAGAGCAACAGGCGCTGGAGTTCCGCGCAGAGTTTTTCAACTTATTCAATAACGTGAATTTCGCGAACCCCATCAACATCGCATCTTCGGAAAACTTTGGGCAAGTCGTGGCCACGTCCACAGGACCCAGAGTCATCCAGTTTGCGTTCAAGTTCACTTTCTAGAGGCCCTATGAAACCTTCAGGTCTGGCCGGTAAGACGGTGGTGATTACCGGCGCTGCGGCGGGCATTGGGCGCGCTACGGCTCTGCGGTTTGCCAGCGAAGGCTGCCTCGTGGCGGCGTGGGATGTAAACGATGAGGGAAAAGACGCGCTGCTGCAGGAGCTGACTTCCTCTGGAGGCGAAGGACTCTTTCGCAAAACGAATGTCTGCGATGCCTCCGATGTCGATGCCGCGGTTCAGGAAGTCGTTGCCCGTTGGGGTTCCGTCGACGTCTTGATCAACAACGCCGGAATCACCCGCGATTCGCAGTTGGTGAAGTGGAAGGATGGAGCCATGGCGGGCACGATGACCGATGATGCCTTCGATCTCGTCGTTTCTGTGAACCTGAGAGGTGTCTTTGTTTGTTCGCGCGCGGTGGTGCCGCACATGATCCGCAAAGGTGCGGGGGTCATCCTGAACGCCTCGTCCGTGGTTGGTTTGTACGGAAATTTTGGCCAGACCAATTACGCCGCGACCAAAGCTGGAGTGATCGCCTTCGCGCAGACGTGGTCGCGCGAGCTCGCCAAATATAATATTCGTGTCAACGCCGTCGCTCCTGGTTTCATCGCCACAGAGATGGTGCAGAAGATGCCTGAAAAGGTCGTTCAGACCATGATGTCGCACACGCCACTCGGCCGCATCGGAAAGCCCGAAGACGTCGCCGAGGCCTATGTCTGGTTGGCCTCCGATGCCGCGTCCTTTATTACCGGCACGGTGCTCTCGGTGGACGGTGGCCTTGTGCTGGGCACCTAAATAAAAAGGATCGAGCCATGACCCGTTACGCCACCATTGTTGCCACCGCCAGGTACCTCCCAGAAAACGAAGTCACCAACGACATGCTCCGCGTGCGCTTCCAGCACATTCCCGACTTTGTGGACAAGATGGAAGCCAGCAGCGGTATCAAAACCCGTTGGCATGCTCCCGACACTTGGGCCACCAGCGACATAGCGCTCCCCGCGGCGAAACTCGCGCTGGAGCGAGCGGGCAGAAAGCCCGAGAACGTCGATCTCATCATTTTAGGCACGGACTCCCCGGACTACATCACCCCGGCGACTTCCGTGGTCTTGCAGCACAAGCTGGGCGCCAAGAACGCCGGAACCTTCGATATTGGCTGCGCCTGCGCCTCCTTTCCCACGGGTCTTTCCGCCGCTTCCGGAATCATCGCGGCCAATCCGGGGATCAACACAGTGCTGGTCGTTGGCGTCTACATGATGCACAAACTTACCTCGCCAGCCGATCCCATGGTTTTCTTCTACGGCGACGGTGCTGGCGCGGCGGTGCTGCAACCGGCGAGTTCGCCCGGATTCATTACCTCCACGTTTCGCGCCGATGGCTCCTATCACGACTATTGGGGCATCTACTCGGGAGGCACCTTCGAACCCGCCAGTGAGGATTCCGTGAAGGCTGGGCGCACCACCTGCACGATCAAAAACCGTTATCCTCCCGAATTGAACGAAGAAACTTGGCCGATCATTGCGCGCAAGCTGGCCAAGGACGGTGGCTTCGACCTGCGCGATGTCGACTGCTTCATTTTCACGCAAGTACGCAAGCCCACCATTGAGCGGGTGATGCAACATCTCGGCGTCCCAGTGGAACGCGCCCACACGATTATGGAGCAGTATGGTTACACAGGATCCGCGTGCGTGGGCATGGCGCTGGATCACGCTATGGAACAGGGCAAACTGAAATCCGGGAACTTGGTCATCTTGGTCGGCTCCGGTGTAGGCTACAACCAGGCGGGCTGCGCGTTTCGCATGCCCTAGCGCTGCCGGAAGCGTCGCTCCAGGAAGAGGCGAGACATGGCGATTACGGTCGCAATTGGGATACTCATCGCCGTGGTCGCGGCCGTAATTCTTTTTTCGGTTATTTTCTACCTCCGGCCGCTCGCCACTCTTGCTTGGTTCCGCAGAAATGCGCTGCGGCGCGCGGGGCTGTCGAAACGCTCCATTGCGGCCACCATTGGAAAGCAGATCGTGTGGCACGGAGGGGCGGGACCGTTGCTCGTTCTTCTTCACGGCGCGGGTGATCAGGCCGGCACGTGGAACAAGGTTGTGTCCGAACTGCAGCGCCACTTCCTGCTGCTGATTCCGGATTTGGCGGGCCACGGCGAAAGTCAACCGCCGAGCGGCGCGCTGAGCATAGGAACCCTTTTGCTCGCGCTGGAACAAGTTTTGGACGCCGAACCTTGGCGAGATTCCCCTGTGATCCTAGCTGGCAATTCCCTGGGTGCCTGGATGGCCATGCTCTACGCCCACAAGCATCCGCAGCGTGTCGCCCGGGCGATTCTCATCGATGGCGGACCTGTCCGAGGTGTCGGCGAACTCGGCCTGATGCCCAAAGACCGCGAAGAGGCCCGGCGCACCATGGATTTGGTTGTGGACCCTTCCTCACCACGGCCCGCGAATTTTGTGCTGGATGATCTGGTCAGGGTCTCGAACCGCGGTCCCATCTCCCGGCTCATCGCCGCAGGGGAGCAAGACATGTCCAAATATCTGCTGGACGGAGAACTGGCGCACTTTTCTTTTCCTGTGGACCTGATTTGGGGAGCCTCCGACCGCCTGGTCCCTCTGGAATACGCGAAGAAGTTGCAGGCGCAGCTTCCCAAGTGCACGCTCAGTGTCATCGAGCGGTGCGGCCATGCGCCGCAACTCGAACGCCCCCATGAATTCACCAGAGTATTGCTGCGCATTCTCGCTTCCACCGGTGCGTCATCCCCGGTCACGCAAGCCTCTGTTCCCGCGCCTTCTCGGAACCATTCGTGATTACCGGCGATATTCTCGGCGAGCGCGCTCGTCTTAGTCCGCACGCGATCGCGTTGATCCATGCTCCTACACGCCGCCAGTTCACCTTCGCGCAACTCGACGAGCAAGCGCTGCGATGTGCGCGCATCTGGAAAGACGTGTGCGGTTTGCGGCCGGGCGATCGCGTCGCTATCCTGTCGGAAAATCGCGTGGAATATGTCGACGCCTTTTGGGCCGCGGGAAAATCGGGAATCATTCTCGTGCCCCTGGGAACGCGCAGCACCGCCCACGAACTGGCTCAGGTGCTGGCCGATTGTAGTCCGCGATGCTTGCTGTATTCGTCTGCTTTCGAATCTTTGGCAAAGGAGCTGATGGCGCTGCTCCCTCTGGAGCACCTGATTGCGCTCGATGCGAGCCACAATAGCGAATCTGCCATCAGTTATGCGCGCGCTGCGACACAAGTGGGCTTGCAGCCGCTGTTCCCGCACCTTCAGCCGGAAGACATTTTTTGTTTACTGTACACCAGCGGCACCACCGGCCGCCCCAAAGGCGTAATGATCCCGCACCGCCAAATTGCCTGGAACGCCTACAACACGGTCATGTCCTGGCAACTCTGCTCGACCGATCGCGTGCAAGTTTTCACGCCGATGTACCACGCAGGCGGCCTCACCGTTTTCATGACCCCACTTTTCGCGATTGGCGGCAGCATCGTTTTGCACGACGGCTTCCGCGCCAGCGAACTCCTCGAAGCCTTCCGCGAATACCGCTGCACACTTTTCTTTGGCGTACCAACTATTTTCAAGATGCTTTGGGAGTCGCCGGAATTCCAGACCATCGATCTCCGCAATCTGCGCTGGTGCTGCAGTGGTGGCGCCCCGCTGCCCATAGAACTTTTGCGGGCCTATCAGCAGCGCGGCATTGTTTTTCGCCAGGGATATGGGTTAACCGAGGTCGGAGTGAATTGCTTCGCCATGAGCGACGAGGAGTCCCTCAGTAAAGCGGGCTCGATCGGCAAGCCCATGATGTTCAGCGAGGCGAAGCTCGTGGATTCCGCCGGCCAGGAAGTCCCGCCAGGCGAGGTCGGCGAGTTGTGTCTGCGCGGCGCTCATGTTTCCCGAGGCTACTGGAACAATCCTGTCGCTACGGCGCAGTCGCTCGACTCCCAAGCCTGGTTTCATACCGGCGACCTGGCGCGTTGCGACCAGGACGGATTCTTCTACATCGCTGGCCGTTCCAAGGACCTGATCATCAGCGGCGGCGTCAATATCTATCCCGCGGAAATTGAGAAAGAGTTGCTCGAGCATCCCGGCGTGGCGGAAGTTTGCGTAATTGGTATCTCCCACGAAAAATGGGGCGAGGTTCCCATCGCCTTTGTCGTCAAGAAAACTGAAGATGCCAGCGAGCCGGCGCTGTTAGATTTCCTCCGCCCCAGAATCAATAAAATCAAATTGCCCCACCACATCATTTTTGTCGACGCACTGCCCCGCAACGCCTATGGCAAAGTTCTGAAGCGCGAACTCAGGGAACGATGGGAAGACTCCAGCGCCCGAAAACGACGCCAATCTCAGTGACAAGCGGGTCGCTTCAGGGGATGAACTCACCGGACTACGGGTCGAACGCCGACCTGACGGGCGCTCGCGGCCCATTGCAAATCGCTTTCACTGGTGCTAGATTTCCGCTCCAGAGTGGGCTCGCAGCAATCGCTGAATTTCGCAACGGGAATTCCAGAAGGCCTAATCGCTTGGATGGGCCGTTCCCGCGGTATTTCAAGGTCCAGGGTTCCAGTTGTGAACCCTGGGGCTTTGGAAAGGGGTAGGAGACTGTTGGTCGGTTGCCCTGTGGTGGTCAGTCTCCTACCCCGCGAGTGGTCTTGCCTCTATAGACGATAGTCCTTCGCTAAATGTTTCCTCTGTTTTGAAAATTTGTTGGGATTAAATGCGTTCACTAGACCATTTTGGACGTGCATTTCGTCGCAGATTCCATTTTTCGTATTTCTAAGCCGTTTGTCTTCCCAACCTTCTAAATTCTAGATTTCAATTGTCTCCAAATAGCGTGCCACCGCCGCTTTCCACTGAAAATTTTGCACGATGGCTTGTTGCAGCGATTGGGCCGCCGCCGGTTCTCCGTGCGTCAGGTACACCTGTTTCGGCGGCACCTGCAAGCCCGTCAGCCAGCGCAGCAACTCGCTTTTTCCCGCATGCGCCGAAAGTTGCCCCATTTCCACGATCTCCGCTCGTACTGGCACCGCTTGCCCGAACAGCGTCAGACTCTTTGCCCCTTCCTGTAGCGCGCGTCCCCGCGTTCCTTCCGCCTGGAATCCCCCCAAAATTACACAGTTGCGCGCGTCATCCAAACGGTGTGCCAAATGGTGCAGCACCCGCCCGCCGGTCACCATGCCGCTGGCCGAAACAATCACGCATGGCGTTTTTACGTTATTAATTTGCTTGGATTCTTCCGCCGTCCGCGCCAAATGAAATTCGTGCACGCTCAGCGGGTCCCCGCCGTTTTGTTCGTCCCGCGCGAACGTCGCGTCGTGGTCCTCTTTATACTTCAAGTACAAATCCGTCGCGCTCAGCGCCATCGGGCTGTCCACATACACCGGCACTTTGGGAATGCGCTGCAGATTCTCCAGTTGCCGCAGGTAATACATAAACAGTTGCGTGCGTCCAATCGCGAACGCCGGAATCACAATCGAGCCACCGCGCTTCACCACCCGGCTCACTATGTCGCCAATCACTTGCAGCGGATCGCCCGCCTCATGTTCGCGGTCGCCATACGTCGCTTCGCACAGCACCAAGTCGATTTGCTTCGTTGCCGGCGTCTTCGGATCGTTCAGGATTGGCTGGTTGTATCGGCCCACATCGCCCGAAAACACCACCACGCTCTTTTTCCCATTCTCCGTAATCGTCAATTCCAGGCTGGACGACCCCAGAATGTGTCCGGCGTCGTAAGACTCCACGTGAAATTCCGGCGAGATATCGAATCCCCCGCTGCGCGGCATCGGCTTCAGCAGCCGCAACACCGGATCGATATCCTCCGCGGTGTACAGCGCCTGCGGTTGCGGGTGTTTGCTCCAGTGGTGCTTTTGCGCGTCTGCCGTTTCTTCTTCCTGCAGGTGACCGGAATCCTTCAGCAGCAGGCCCGTCAGGTCAATCGTTGCGGGATTCGCGAAAATCGGCTTGTTGTAGCCGTCTCTCACCAGCACCGGCAGCCAGCCGGTGTGATCCAGGTGCGCGTGGGTCAGCACTAAATAATCGATGGTCTTTGGATCCACCGGCAGCGGCTTCCAGTTGCGCTCCGTCAAATCCTCCGTTCCCTGGAACAATCCGCAATCCACCAGTAATTTCTTTCCCGCCGCCTCCACCAAATATTTCGATCCCGTGACACTCCCCGCCGCACCAAAAAACGTAAGTTTCGCCATGGACTCTCTCACCCTCTGTTAGTTGCACCTCCTCACCTTATCCCAAATCGCGCTTCCTGAGCGTCCACGATTCTTCGCAATGCACCATTGGTTACATTGTTGTAGCTGCTAACTGTTGACTGTCGACTGTAGGCTGCTTCCTACTGACTCCCGACTACAGACCACCGACTTTCTCCAAGAATCCATTCACCTGTTCCTCCCACTCTGGCCCCGCCCTCCGGTCTCCATCCGCCAAGTGGCGCACATGCGCGTCAGCTTCCGCGCTCAGCGCGGTGCGATCGTATTCCACTTCCACCTGCGTTTGCTCTCCCGCGGGAGTCAGCCGCAAGGTAATCACCGTTGCCAGCGCGTCCGGAATCACATACACATACTGAATCCGCCCATTCTTCAGATCGAATTCCGTGTTCACCCACGCTGCTCGCAGATGATCGTGCGCTACCGTGAACACCATCCCCTCTTCATCCGCCGTCGGCGCGGGAAAAACGAACTGCGGATTCCATCCCGGCGACCACACCCGTTCCTTGTCCGCGCCAAAAAGCGGCGCCACTTTCTCCATTGGTCCCTTCGCCGTGAACGTGAACTTTTCCTCCGTGTGCACCCGCGTCCCGCCGTTTCCGCCGTTCCCACCACGCAATGCTACATGCAAGTGCCCCACAATCCGCGGCGCGGCCATCACCACGGCTCCGCACAGTGCGCCCAGCACAAACAGCCACGCGCCCTTCATGCCCCCTTCTCCTTCAGCTTGTGGCTGTCTGTCGCGCGCAACGTCAGTCCATAAATTTTCTTCAATTCCCCAATCTGCCCCAGCGACTCCTTGCCAAACGGCGCCTTACCCTCGAACGCATGCAAAACAATGCCTTCCAGCAAATCCCCCAAGGTGATGTCTTTCAACTCGGCAAAGGCCTTTAACACCTTCAACAGCCGTTTCTCGATCCGTACACCCGTCTGTACTCGTTCCACCTCAATCATGATCGCCTCCGTCCAACCAAGGTAACTATGTACCATGGTACATAATCGTGCTCGTTTGTCAAGTGCACGTACACGGGGAGCGCCACAGCCAGTTTCGCTTCTAGGCCGAGAAATTGCGTGTTTCAGGAGGTGCAGGCCTCAGCAGTCCGGGTAAGAATCTGGGTAAGGACCCATGTTTTTCGCCAGGGAATGGCTTCACACTCAGCGGAAAAATGTGTTTGGCACCGGGGGTCGGAGCTTTAGCTCCGACATAAATGCTCGGCAATCAGTTGGGCTTCAGCCCCTGAGGAACTGCTTTTCGACTTTTTTCCGCAACCTGTTACCGCGTCTGCTCGAACGATGCGGCCCGCCCCGACGCCTTCTTCCGCTTCGCCTCAAATCGATCCATGATCTGCAGACATTTCGCTTCGTACTTTTCTGCTGTGAACGGATCGCCAGATTCCAATGCGCCCACCCAAGCCTTCGACATGCGGATCACTTCGCCCAACAACTCGATCAGTCTGCGGTCCCGATCCTCTTCGGATTCCGACCACGCAGCCGCTGAAGGGGACGGCCTCCGGATGGGTCGATTGGCGAGGCGTGCGGAATCCTTGGCTGGGAGCTGCATGGCTGGTGACCTCCGCCGGGAGGCTACACTACCGAAACACGCCACGCAATCGGTACTCCTCAATCAACAGTAACGCCGCTGGCTATGCTCCTAGTGCCCTGATGGTCCGCGCTTTGCGGCTCGCGGGCCAAATCTGCGCAATCCCTTCGTTGACAAACCCGCCTCTCCCCCTCTAAACTTGATTTTTGTCTATACAGGGAAAGGTGTGACTGATTGCAATGAGGACGTACGTAGCCAAGGGTGATGAAGCTGAGGCGCTTAAAGTCGGCGCCCAGTGGTTTGTTTTGGATGCCACCGATCGGCCGCTCGGCCGTCTGGCCACCAAAGCCGCGCGAATCTTGATCGGCAAGGATAAAACCGCTTTTACTCCTTATCTGGACTCCGGCGACCACGTCGTGGTGATCAACGCGGACAAGATTAAAATGACCGGGAACAAGGTGGAGCAGAAAGTCTATTACTCCCATAGTGGTTATCCCGGCGGTTTGAAGGCAGTGCCGGCCAAGCGTGTGCGCGAAGCTCGCCCCGAATGGGTGGTTCGCGAAGCCATTGTCGGCATGCTGCCCAAGAACAAGCTGCGCGCCAGCCGCGCCAAGAAGTTGCGTGTCTATCGCGACTCCGCCGGTCTGGCCCGTCACGCGGGACAGAAGCCGCAGACGGTCAGCTTTTAAGAGTTCCCCGGCTCGGCCGGGTTGCTGTACGAGAGTTTCCGCACGTTGGCTGTTCCTTTCTAAGTAGTGCCTTAGCAGGGAGCCTTCCGAGCGTGACATTTAAGATCAGCGGACTCGTCTCGTCTTTTATAGCTTTTTTGCTTTTGGAGGAGGAGCTTTGAGTACTTCGGAAACCCCCGCAGTGGGCAACAAGACGTGGTTTCACGGCACGGGCCGCCGCAAGGAATCGATCGCGCGCGTATTTCTTCGCGCGGGCAGCGGCAAATTTACCGTGAACGGCCGTCCGGCTAAGGAATATTTCCCCAATCATGCTTGGGAGCATGACGCCACCGAGCCACTGAAGTTCACCAGTTTGCTCGATCAAGTGGACGTGGTCGCTACCGCCAAGGGCGGCGGCGTTGGCGGGCAGTCGGGAGCGGTGCGCATGGGTTTGTCGCGCGCCATCAGCCGCTTCAACCCCGAGCTTCGTCCGGCGCTGCGCAAAAACGGATTTTTGACTCGCGATTCCCGCATGAAAGAACGCAAGAAGTACGGCCAGAAGGGCGCCCGCAAGCGCTTCCAGTTCACCAAGCGCTAATCGCTGGTCACTGGTATTGCGTTGGGCAGGGTCCGGCGGGTCTTTAGACCCGCAGGTGTCATCCTGAGGAGCGGTTGTCCACCGTAGCACGAAGTGCGAAGGCGGACGCGACGAAGGATCTCAACCAACCGTACTTGGCACGGTTTTATGAGCTCTGGGGCCACGGTGCAAGCCGCTGCCCCAAGATCATGGCCGGCAAGAAGCCGGCAAGAGGCTGCTGCGTAGCGCAGCGTTGACCGAAGGTAGCGGCGGCTTTACGCCGCCGGTTTTCGGCTCCGCGCTCAAACCTACGAAAAGCTGCTATCTACTAAGGAGGAACAGTGGCAGTAGAAATCACCATGAAGGAGTTGCTGGAGGCCGGCGTTCACTTCGGTCACCAGACGCGTCGTTGGAATCCCAAGATGAAGGAATACATCTTCGGGGAGCGCAACGGCATTCACATCATCGACCTGCAGAAGACGCTGAAGATGTTCCGCGAAGCCAGCCGCTTCGTCACCGAAATCTCCAGCCATGGTCGCACCGTTTTGTTTGTAGGCACCAAGCGGCAGGCCCAGGAAGCCGTCGCCGAGGAAGCCAAGCGTGCCGGCGCGTATTTCGTGAACCACCGCTGGCTCGGCGGCACTCTGACCAATTGGTCCACGCTCCAGAAGTCCATCAAGCGCTTGAAGCTCCTGAAGGCCATGACCGAAGACGGCCGTATGGTGCAGCTCTCCAAGAAAGAGCGTGCGCGGTTGGACCGCGAGATGAAGCATTTGCAGCAGAACCTCGAAGGCATTGAGAACATGGCCCAGTTGCCCGATGCACTCTTCGTTATCGATTCCAACGCCGAGGAAATTGCCGTCAAGGAAGCCCGCCGCATGGGCATTCCGGTGGTCAGCGTGGTGGACACCAACTGCGACCCCGACATGGTCGATTGGATCATTCCTGGCAACGATGACGCCCTGCGCGCCATCCGCCTGTTCACCACCAAGATTGCCGATTCGGTCGCCGAAGGCCGCACTCTCTACGAGCAGTCTCAAGTCGCCGACCAGAAGGTGGCGGCGGATCAGGCGCACGAAGCCGGCGTCGACTATGTCGACACCAGCGCCTATGAGCAGTACGAAAAACAGGAAGGCGATTTCGTCGAGGGTTCCGAAGCCTTTATCGAGGCCGCCGAAACCACCGTCCCTCCCGACGAGGAAAACCGCTAACCGTAGCGCAGGCGGCACGATTTCTGGCCCGGCGCAGACATCACGTCCCACGCCGGGCCATTTTTCTAGAGCTGTTCGCAGTTCAGGTCAGTAAAAAAGAGCTGTCATTCCGAACGGAGTCTGCGGAGTGAGGAATCTCTCCAGATCGGGGAGCGCTCACCTCGGAGGACATGCCGATTCGAGATTTCTCAACTCGGTCTTAGCAGAAAGGAAGTTCCCTGTTACAGCTTATTAGTGATAAGTTCTGGCTGTTTCACTTACAACTGAGAGCTGATAACTGAGAACTGAAAAAAAGGATGAGTACAAGTAAACCAGTCATGGAAATTCCCGCAAAGCTCGTCAAAGAACTCAGAGAGCGCACTAATGCCGGCTTCAGCGATTGCCGCGCCGCCCTGGTCGAAACCAACGGCGACATCGAGAAGGCCATCGACGTCCTTCGCAAGAAGGGCCAGGCTGCCGCGGCCAAGAAGGCCACGCGCGAAGCCACCGAAGGCTTGATCGGCCACTACATTCATGCCGGCGGAAAAATCGGCGTGATCGTCGAAATCAATTGCGAAAGCGATTTCGTTGCGCGCACCGAGGCCTTCCAGCAACTTTCTCACGACCTCGCCATGCACATCGCTGCCGTCGACCCTCGCTACGTTCGTCGCGAGGACGTCACCCCCGAGATGCTTGAGCGCGAGAAGGAAATTTACATGGCGCAGGCCCGCGCCACCGGCAAGCCCGAGCAGGTCATCCAGAAGATCGTCCAGGGCAAGATGGAAAAGTTCTACGAGGAAACCTGCCTCTACGAGCAGCACTACATCAAGGACGAGACGCAGACCATCGGCGAAATGATCAACGCCGCCATCGCCAAGCTCGGCGAGAACATCACCATCCGCCGCTTCTCCCGCTTCAAAGTAGGCGAAGCCTCCGGCGCTAGCGCTGCGGCTCCCGAAACCACCCCCGCCCCCGAGACTCCCTGAACTTCGGTCACGTTTGCTTGAAACGCCCCGGCTTACCCCGGGGCGTTTTTTTGTCTGGAACGTGGTGAAACGCATACAATCGAAACTGATGAAACCGCCTATCTGGTGTCTGATCGCCGCGCTTCTTACCTTGTCCATAGCTACTCCACTCTCCTCTTCTATGAGTCAGCAAGCCGACGACTCCGAAACGCTGATGTCCAAAGCATGGGCTGTGGAGGGTTGGGACGAGGGGATGCCCCCGGTGTCATTGGCGGCCGATGTCCAAATCACGGATACAAAGGGCACCCTTATTGCTGGCAACTATGCCTTTGACTGGGTCTCGCCCACGCAGTGGAGGGAACACATAAAATTCAATGGTTACGAGCGTCTTCGCGTGCGCGATGCAAAGGGCTATTGGCAATCGAGATCGGTGGATTTTGAACCGGAGTCCATTTTTCAGCTTTCGCAACTATTGCGTCTTCAAGCTTTTCCTCGCTTGAACTCTCATCAATTTCTCGGAAAAGTACAGGATCGAAACAAAGATGGCGTCTCACTGCGGTGCGTGGACGTTGGCGAGGCCCAGTACAAGAACTTCATCGACAGTAGGCTCTGTTTTAATCCCGTCGACGGTACTCTGAGCAAGATCGAGTATCCGACGAACCAAAACATGAACCCCCCGGAAATTTCTGAAATTGTATTCGAGGCCTTCAAACCGGTAGGCCAAAAGCTCGTTTCGACCGAAATCCACGCGCTTCAAGGGAAGAAAATAATCAGCTCTGTTAAAGTTTCTCAGATTAGCCTGATGGGGGAGCCAAAACAGGAATTATTTGCCAAGCCAGAGAACGCACAATTTTGGCCCTCCTGCGCACACGGGCAGAACGCGGAATTGGATAGGCGAGTGCCACCCATATACCCACCTGATGCGAAAAGCCGGCACCAAAGTGGAACGGTATCGCTCTACGCACTAATTCAGCCGGATGGGTCCGTCACGCATTTGCTTGTTATTCGAAGTGCAGGCGCTTTGCTCGATGCTGCTGCTGGTCAGGCTGTCAGTCAATGGCACTACAAGCCAGCCATGTGTGGCTCAACACCAATTCCAACGGAAACCTCTATCACCGTCAGCTTTCACTTGGCGCTCTAGCGGTAGGCAGGGCTCAGCTGTGTCCCACAATCACACGCATTTTCCCCATTGTTTGCTACAATCCTCAAGGTTTCCCCTGGATCGAACGGAGAGACATGCCACCGAAAGCGAAAGCGTCCAACAAGCCTGCAAAAAAACGCCCCGCCTACCACCGTCTTTTACTCAAACTCTCCGGAGAATCGCTGCAAGGCCCGCAGGGGTTCGGCATTGACGGCCAAACCATCTACGCCATCGCCAAGGAACTGCGCGACGTTCATCGACTCGGCGTGCAGATCGCGGTCATGGTCGGCGGCGGCAACATTTTTCGCGGCGCCCGCCAGAAGGGTTTCGAGATCGATCGCGCCACCGGCGATTACATGGGCATGCTCGCCACAGTCCTCAATGCCCTCGCTCTCCAGGACGCCCTCGAAAAACTCGGCGTGCATACCCGCGTGCAAAGCGCCATCGAAATGCATCAGGTCTGTGAGCCCTTCATCCGCCGCCGCGCCACCCGTCATCTCGAAAAAGGCCGCGTGGTCATTTTTGCAGCGGGCACCGGCAACCCTTATTTCTCCACCGACACCGCTGCCGCCCTGCGCGCCATGGAGATCAAGGCCGACGTCATCCTTAAGGCCACGCGCGTCGATGGCATTTACGACGCCGATCCCGAAAAAGTAGACAACGCCAAATTTTTCGCGGAAATTACTTACCGCGAAGTGCTTCACCAGGACCTAAAAGTGATGGACGCCACCGCCATTTCCTTGTGCATGGACAATGGCATGCCGATCGTGATTTTTAATATGCACAAGCCCGGCAACATTCGCCGCGCGGTTCTTGGGGAACGCGTCGGCTCAACCGTGCTGCCGAACTGAGCAGCACTAGTTTGCAGTTGTCAGCTATTAGTTTTCAGTTCAAAAGCCGTTTCGGTAGCGCAGGCTCTACAGCTTGCGGAAAAATGAGCTTGGCAAAGGGGGTCGGAGCTTTAGCTCCGACATAAATACTTGGCAATCAACTGGGCTTTAGCCCCTGAGGAACTGCTCTTCGACTCTTTCACAAACGGTTTAGTCTGTGTTCTTTTGAAGTCATCCTTCATCATGGTTGCCAGGCCTTACTGGAAACTGAGTACTGAGAACGGAATACTTTGGAGCTAACACTATGACCAACATCACCAATACCAAAGAAGTGCACGCCGCGGCCAAAACCCGCATGGAAAAAGCCGTGGAGGATTTTCGCAAGGAGCTGGCTTCCGTCCGTACCGGCCGCGCCAACGCCGCCATTCTCGATCAGGTGCGCGTCGATTACCATGGCACGCCCATGCCCGTGAATCAGCTCGGCACTGTCACCGTTCCCGACGCCAGCATGCTGCAGATCGCTCCGTGGGACCCCAGCGTGGTTGCGCTGATCGATAAGGCCATTCGCGCCTCCGATCTGGGCCTCAATCCCACCAATGACGGCAAAGTGGTGCGCATCCCCATTCCTTCGCCCACCGAAGAACGCCGCAAGGAACTTGTCAAGCACATCCACAAAGCTCTGGAAAATCATCGCACCGCGATTCGCAACATTCGCCGCGATCTGAAGGAAGCCATCGATAAGCTCGAAAAAGATAAGAAAATCAGCCAGGACGACCAGAAGCGCGCCCTCGAAGAACTCGACAAGCTCTCTCACGCCGAAACCAAAAAGGTCGAAGACCTCTGCGCCACCAAAGAAAAAGAAGTCATGGAAATCCGCTAACGCCCAAAACCAGAAAATCGAAATTCGCGAGCGCTAGCATGTAGCGGCCGCCTTCTGAGGCGGGCGTTAGGTTTTCCTCTGCATTGGGGCTATGGCTGCTGGCAATCCCCGTTGTAATCAACTTTCGAGCTTTCCCTGACCAACGAATAAACCCACTCTGTCATCCTGAGGGCGCGTTTTTTGCGCCCGAAGGATCTCAACGTAAGAATCAGGCGCAAACCTCGTCTTTTTCGCCAACACCACGCGTTCTCCGCTTTTACTTTTTATCTCTCGACGGTTCATCGAACGTCGCCGGTGGCACCAGCACCAACCTCTGCCCCTGGTCATTCTGCACCGCGCGCACAAACGCGTTGTAATCCATCGTGCGATCCCCCAAAATCTCGCGCTTCAGAAAATCGACATGCCGCGAGGCCACCACGGTATTCTGTGAACTCGAATATTTCGACGCATATGTCGCGTAATCCCGCGCCACCGACGTTCCCGCTGGCGTCTCCACGGTGGTGCCGTTGGGCAGATGCAACGTCATCGACGTTTCCACATTCAGCGGCGTCCCCAATTCAATTTTCGGCCCAGTCTTCCCGCTTCCCTGCGTCTCCGTCAAATCCGGCAAACCAATCTGTGGCAACAGCGCGGGAATGCGCACCGGTTTTTTCGACCAATCCACGAATTTCGGTTGCGTCAGGTCGTATTCCACCGCAAAGGCGTCCTCGGTCGACAGCGGATCCGAAGCCTGCGCATTGGTGATTTGTCCCCGGAAGCCGTCCGAAATCGCCAGCAAATTCGCAATGTCTTTCCATTTGTCCTTCGGCTCCTGATGAAACGCCACCCGCAGCAGTAATTCATTTTCTCCGCGCACCAGATATTTCACGCGAGCCGTCAGCACTCCTTCCTTGCTGATGGTCGCGTCCACATTCACTTTCTGAAACGCCGCAAACGGCAACTTCGTCGGAACGTCGATCCATTCGCGGCCCTCGGAATTCGTCGCGAAAAGCCCACGATTCAAAAACAACGCGCACTTCGCCCCCGGCGGCGTAATCATCCCGAAAGGCGCCACTTCCACCGCGGGATCCAGCCAATAGCTACGCTGCCAGTAATTCCCCTGCTTCGTGTAGCTGACCACCGCGAGGTGCTGAAACACTCCCGGCAGTGCTACCGCTTTCTTGTCGCAAAACCCGGTCAATGCCGGATCGACGCGCAAATCCACCGCCGTCGCCAGCGCCGCAAACAGCACATACTTGTCCTCGCTCGTCGCGTAGCCGGAATTCAGCGCATCTTCAGCCGTGCGCGTGTGAAAGCCCGTCGCTCCCAGCGGCAAATCCACAGTGTTGATTTTCGTGGACACGAATTTATAGATGGCTCTCAAGCGTTCCACATCCGTCTTCGCCTCTTTCGTCAACGCCAGCGCTTTCTCGCGCACCGCTGGCGTCACCGTGGGCTTCCGGCTCAATTCTTTGCTTTGGTCCTTTGCTTCCGCGGTCGCTTCGGAGCCTGGAAGCATCAACTCCGCCAACCGATTCGCCAGCGATGACCAGGTCAGCGTCGACAACTCGACATCAGGATGATCCGGCGTGGCGGGCGTAGGTTCTTCGTTTCCCGCGGCATCCTTCGCTGGCGCATAAATTCGCTTCCAGCGGTAAACCACAAACGCGTCGTCTCCCGCTCCCGTCTCCTCCTTCGACGTCACCGGCGTCTCCGGATTGATCTGCGGTTCCACCTTGCGCGAAGCGGGCAGATCCAGTTCGTAGTGCTCCTCCAGCACTTGCCCAGAGCGGTCAAACGTGTGCTCCACCCAAAAATCCGGTGCCAGCGGTTGCTTCGTGGTGGTCGTAATCACCCGATACTCCACCGTGTCGCCTTCCTGCAGTCCCAGGATCCGCACGGACTTCACCCGCACATCTTGATACGCCGCAAACGCTTCCGTCGCCGGATTCGGCACATCCGTAATCGCGCTGGGCAGCACCTCGGACGTGCCCCCATTCGCATGGCTCACGCGGATCAACGGTATCTCCACTTTCTGGAACGACCGGTTGTAATCGAACGAGATGCGCCCAAACTGTTGCACGCCCAGAATGTTGATGATTTTCACAACGGTGTGCACTTCTTTGCGCGAATCGCCATTCGCTTCAAAGCGCACCTGCGATTCCAGCAATTGAATCTGGAAGGGAAGTTGCGGCTTCCCGGCATTTTTTCCTTTCGCCCCCGGCTTTTGCTCCGTACCCTGAGTCGCCGGCTTGCTCTCGGGTTGCTGCGCCTGTGCCGCCAGCCAACCGCAACTGACGCCGATCAGAACCACGCAAGAAATTACATTTCGTCGGAAAAAGGTCACGCTGAAAGTTTAGGCGCGACCGCCGCCAAGCGTAAAGCCGCCTCTCTCCCAGCGTTTCGGAGCCAACACTACGGCTTTCAGAACCCGTGTGACAACTCATGTTTTCCGTCAGCACCCGTGGCACAGGCACTCCTGCCTGTGCTCTTGGGTTGTCCGTATCCCAAGCGTCACAACTTGCCGGGTGCCCCACATGCCGCCTTTGCATGTGGGTCTTGGGTTTTGTTCCTCTGCCCTTAGGTTTATGTAGCGGCCGCCTTCTGAGGCGGGCACAGCGGCTCTCTCCGCAATCTATTCCTCTTGCTCCCCATGCCGCTTGGTTGACGCCATCCCCACCCCCGCCTGCGTCTAAGACCGTGGTACAGTAAAAGTTTGTATCTTCCCATTCTTCCCCTCAGGGAGCCGGTATGAACAAACAGTTCCTGGCCATCGCCTTCGCTGCCGCAGCTTTACTCGCTTGGCCGCTGCACGCCAAGGATTCCGTCAACCCCAAGGGCCCCGACGAGGACGGCACCAAGCCTGCTCTTACCAGCATTGCCGGGGAGGGTTTCTACGATTCGCACGCCTTCGCCTATCTCACCGAACTCAGCGACAACGTCGGCGGCCGCGTCACCGGTTCGCCCGCGGCGCAAAAAGCCATCAATTGGGGTCTCGACAAAATGCAGTCCATCGGCCTCGCCAACGTCCACGCGGAAAAATGGTCCATGTGGAAAGGTTGGACCCGTGGCACCGCCACCGCCGAGCTCCTCTCTCCCATTCAGCGCACCCTAAGCGTCGATGCCATGGGCTGGACCGGCTCCACGTCCCCCAACGGCGTCGAAGCCGAAGTCGTTACCGCCAATCTTTTCGACATGGACACCGAGATCACCAACATCTCCCGCTTCCACGGAAAAATCGTCTTGATGAAGCCCGAAGGCGTGCCCAAGAAAAATTTTTGGATGATTTTCGCGCAGTACGGCGATTTCCTGAACGCGCTCCATAAAGCCGGCGCCGTCGCCGTGATCGGTGGTCAAGGTGGATTCAAGGCCGAAGGCATGCACCTGACCCACACGGGAATCCTTGGTTTTGCCCAGGATTTCGCAATTCCCGTTGTCGATATGACCATGGAAGACGAGGGCCAACTCGAGCGTTATCTCGACGCCGGAAAAACCCCGCGTATACGCATCAATGTGCAGAACTCTTTCACCGGCGGTCCCGTGGAATCCGCCAATGTCGTCGGCGAAATTCTTGGCCGCGAACATCCCGAGGAAATTGT
Source organism: Candidatus Sulfotelmatobacter sp. (assembly GCA_035524015.1). Lineage (GTDB taxonomy): Bacteria > Acidobacteriota > Terriglobia > Acidiferrales > UBA7541 > Acidiferrum. The sequence continues at coordinate 5,157 of DATKPS010000052.1, read as the reverse complement.
CGTCGTGGGCGCGCATCTGGATTCCTGGGACCTTAGTGAAGGCGCCACCGACAATGGCACCGGAGCGACCGCGGTTCTCGCCGCGGCCGAAGCCATTCTCAAGAGCGGCCAGCGCCCCCGCCGCACCATTCGCTTTGTGCTTTTCACTGGGGAAGAGCAGGGGCTGCTCGGTTCGCTCGCTTACGTGAAGCAGCACGCTGCGGAAATGAAGAATCACCTTGCCTGCGTTGTGCTCGACGATGGGCAAGGTCCCATCAAGGAATTTCAGTTGGGTGGCCGCACCGATTTGGTGGACTCCATGAAAGCCTTCGCTGCTTCGCTCGACAACATCCGCGATATTGCCGTCAACGACAAGCGCGAGTTTGGCACCGACACCGGTCCCTTCATTCTCGCCGGTCTTCCGGGCATCAATCTCGATCAGGATTCGCCCGACTACAAGTACACCCACCACTCCGCCGCCGACGCTCTCGAACAGGTCAAGCCCGACGTGCTCACCCAGGACGCTACCATCATGGCTCTCGCCGCCTTTTGGATCGCGGACCGCCCAGAGCGCTTCGCCTCACCCTGGCCTGCCGAGCGTACCGCCAAGATGCTGCGGGAAAAAGGCGACTACGATATGTTGAAATCCTTCAACCTCTGGACGTTCGGCGATCTGGGTCAGGAACCCGGGGCTGCGGCCAACTAATTATGAACACAGTACTTACAGGGACGAAGAGAAGCTTTGGAAGCGCTTGTCGAGGCCTAGCGAACGCTCTACTGGCCAATCCCGGCTTTTCCACAGTCTTTTCCACTGTCGTATTTCGAAAGAAGTTTGACAGCGCGACCTAACTTCTTTATACTTTGTGTTTTGTCAGGGGGTTTTCCCCGCGTAGTGCGTTGTTCGGCCTGCCGCTTGTATAGGGTGGGCTGGTTGGAAGGAAATTCTTCGGTCCCAGAACAAGTTCGATGGAATGGGACGGAAGAGCGGCCGGAATGGGGCGCCAGCCCCGAAAAGCCGAGTAAGCCTCTCCGATTCGTCACCGAGAGTCGTACGACTGTCTCTTGGATTGTGCGCGGAGTTTCTTGCTGGTTCTCTCCGGATTCGCAGTACCTTTCACCATTAGTGTGTGCTCTCGCGTTTTTGTCTGCGCGCGCGTGAGAGCGTAACGAATGTGTCTGCGCGCAACGGCAGTTTTTAGTTGTAAGCTTTAAGCACTTGATCAGAGCTTAAAACTTACCACTGAGAACTTGCAGGGTCGCCCTTCCGGGGCCCCCTACTCAGAAGCAGCATGGTAGTCGGCATCAACGATCAGCAAGTCCGCTCTTACTGATTACTGATAACCGATTACTGATAACTGTTCGAAAAGAGGAACGACAGTGCCGACGTTTTCGCAACTGGTTCGCATGGGAAGAGAAGGGGTCATCTCCAAGACCAAGTCGCCCGCGCTGATGGGCTGCCCCGAAAAGCGCGGTGTGTGCATTCGCGTTTACACTCAGACGCCCAAGAAACCGAACTCCGCGCTGCGCAAGGTCGCGCGCGTCCGCTTGACCAATGCCGTCGAAGTCACCACCTACATTCCCGGCATCGGCCATAACCTCCAGGAGCACTCCATCGTGCTCGTGCGCGGCGGCCGCGTGAAGGATCTGCCCGGTGTTCGTTATCACATTGTCCGCGGCACGCTCGACGCCGCCGGCGTGGAAAATCGCAAGCAGGGCCGTTCGAAGTACGGCGCCAAGCGCCCCAAGGCCGGAGCCGCCGCCAAGTAGTTTTTGTAGCACAGGCTTCAGCCTGTGAGGTTTTAGGGTCTGTGTAGCGAACGCCTTCTGAGGCGGGCGCAGTTGAGCAGTAAAGCGGTTCTTGGATTTGTGCAGTGGCCGGTCTTTAGACCGGCAGTTAGAAACAGGTTCTGCAGTGTGCCGGTCTTGAGGCCGGCAGATTATGTAGCGGCGGGTCTTTAGACCCGTAAGTTTCAGGTTTTGGCGTTGTCATCCTGAGGAGCGTTTTTTGCGACGAAGGATCTCAACGTAAAGTGCAAGCACGGTACAAGGTTTTATAGCGGGCCGTGAGCAAAGAGCAGTAGATCGAGTTCTTAGTCGCCAGTGAAGTTAGCTTTGACTGACAACTGAGAACTTCTAGGAGCGAGAAACGCAATGCCTCGTAAAGGATTAGTCGGCCGGCGTGCCCAAGCAGTTGACCCGGTTTACGGTGAAGGCATCGTCGAGAAGTTCATTTGCTCGATGATGTGGGAAGGCAAGAAGAGCACCGCGCAGCGCGTGTTCTACGGCGCCATGGATCAAGTGGCCAAGAAGACCAGCGATGATGCCTTGAAGATTTTCAAGAAGGCCATCGAAAATCTCAAGCCCCTCGTCGAGGTCAAGACTCGTCGCGTGGGCGGCGCCAACTACCAGGTTCCTGTGGAAGTGAATCCCTTCCGCCGCCAGTCCCTGGCCATTCGCTGGCTCTTGCAGTATTCCCGCGAACGCGCCGGCAAGACCATGGTCGATAAGTTGGCGGACGAGGTGATCGACGCGGCCAATTCCCGCGGCGGCGCCATCAAGAAGAAGGAAGATGTGCACCGCATGGCCGAGGCCAACAAGGCTTTCGCCCATTATCGCTGGTAAGAATTTGGAGTCGTTGTGAGTGAAGCAACTGCAATACGCCCAGGGGAGAAAAGAGCTGTTCAAGCGAACATGAGTCGTGCATTCAAACTCGAAGACACGCGCAATATCGGGATCATGGCGCACATCGACGCCGGCAAAACCACGTCGACCGAGCGCATCCTGTTCTATACCGGGGTGACCTACAAAATCGGCTCCGTCGATGAAGGTACCGCCACCATGGACTGGATGGAGCAGGAGCGCGAGCGCGGCATCACCATCACCAGCGCCGCCACTACCGCCAGTTGGACCCGCAACGACAAAAAGTATCGCGTGAATATCATTGACACCCCCGGCCACGTCGATTTCACCGTGGAGGTGGAACGCTCGCTGCGCGTCCTCGATGGCGCTGTGGCTATTTTCGATAGCGTCGCCGGCGTGCAACCCCAGTCGGAAACCGTCTGGCGCCAGGCCGACAAGTATCGCGTGCCTCGTCTCGCCTTCGTCAACAAGATGGACAAAATGGGCGCGGATTTCGATCACGTCATCCGCACCATGCGTCAGCGTCTGGGCGCTCATCCCGTGCCGGTGCAATTTCCCCTCGGCCGCGAAGACAATTTCATTGGCTGCATTAACTTCCTGGAAGAAAACGTCATCGTTTGGCTGGAAGAAACCCTCGGCGCCAAGTTCGAAGTATTTGAAGTCGCCAAACTCTGGGATCCCGCCTTCGTCGCCAGCCGCCCGGACATCGCCGCTGCGCTCAAGGGCTCGGCCATCGACAAGAAGTTTTACGAAGAGCATCGCGCCAAGGTCGTCGAATATATCGCCGAGCACGATGACGAGGTCCTCGACAAGTACCTCAACGAAGGCACCCTGACCATCGAGGAGATGCGCAAGTCCATCCGCAAATCCACACTGGCCATGAAAATTGTCCCGGTGCTGGCGGGCTCCGCCTTCAAGAACAAGGGCATTCAGCCGCTGCTCGACGCTGTCGTCGATTATTTGCCTTCCCCGGTTGATGTTCCGCCGGTCGAGGGCATTAATCCCGAGAATGACAAAACCGAGTTGCGCCGCGCTTCCGACGATCAGCCCTTTTCCGCGCTGGCTTTCAAAATCATGTCCGACCCGTTCGTCGGTCATGTCACCTACATTCGTGTCTATTCCGGTGTTTTGAACGCTGGCAGCTACATCTACAACTCCACCAAGGGCAGCCGCGAGCGCATTGGCCGCTTGTTGCAGATGCACGCCAACAAGCGCGAAGAAATTGAAGCTGTCCACGCTGGCGATATTTGTGCTTGCGTCGGTTTGAAGAGCGTCACCACCGGCGATACTCTCTGCGACGAAAGCAAACAGATCATTCTGGAAGCCATGGACTTCCCCGCTCCGGTTATCTCCGTGGCCGTGGAACCCAAGACCAAAGCCGATCAGGACAAGATGGGTCAGGCGCTTTCCCGCCTCGCCCAGGAAGATCCCACCTTCCGCGTGCACACCGATACGGAAACCGGGCAAACCCTGATTTCCGGCATGGGCGAGCTGCACCTCGAAATCATCGTCGATCGCATGAAGCGCGAATTCAGCGTCGACGCCAACGTCGGCCGCCCGCAGGTCGCTTATCGCGAAACCATTCGCAGAAACGCCGAGGCCGAAGGCCGCCACGTCAAGCAATCCGGCGGTAAAGGTCAGTACGGTGTCTGCAAATTGGAAGTGCATCCGCTTCCCAGCGCCGATCACGAGAACATGCACGAAATGTCCACCGATGAGCTCGACGCCCTGGCGAAATCCATCGCCGGTGCCGGTGGCAAGTGGCGCTTCGACAAGGAGCATCGCTTCCTCTTCGTCGACAAGATTTTCGGTGGCGCCATTCCCAAGGAATTTATTCCGCCTATCGAAGCGGGTATCCGCGAAGCCATGGATGCCGGTCCGTTGGCTGGCTTCATGATGGTCGATGTCGCTGCCGTGCTCGTCGACGGCAGCTACCACGACGTCGACAGCTCGGAATTGGCTTTCAAAATCGCCGGTTCCATCGGTTTCAAAGCCGCTTGCCAGAAGGCCAAGCCGGTTTTGCTGGAGCCCATCATGCGCGTGGAGGTCACCACGCCGGAAGAGTATATGGCCGGTGTTTTTGGCGACCTCAACTCTCGCCGCGCCCAGATTCAGGGCTCGGAAACGCGCGCGGGCAGCCACGTCATTCGCGTGCAGGTGCCGCTCTCGGAAATGTTCGGCTATGCCACGGATTTGCGCAGCCGCTCGCAGGGCCGCGCGAACTTCACCATGCACTTTTCGCACTACGCCGAAGTGCCGGGCAGTCTTGCCGAGGAAATCGTCAAGAAAGCCCGCGGTGAAAAATAAGTTTCGTAGGGGCGCAGCCGGCCGCGTCCCAACGGGTTTGTAGTTGGCGCGGTTGAGCGGTAAAGCAGATTTTAGGTTTGTACGTTTTGTAGTGAGGAGCAGAGCTAGCAATGGCGAAAGAGAAATTTGAGCGCACCAAGCCGCACGTGAACATCGGAACCATCGGCCACATTGACCATGGCAAGACTACGTTGACGGCGGCCATCACCAAGGTGTTGGCGAAGAACAATC
>DATKPS010000051.1:0-8758 GCA_035524015.1 Candidatus Sulfotelmatobacter sp. | reverse complement strand
GATTGTTCTTCGCCAACACCTTGGTGATGGCCGCCGTCAACGTAGTCTTGCCATGGTCAATGTGGCCGATGGTTCCGATGTTCACGTGCGGCTTGGTGCGCTCAAATTTCTCTTTCGCCATTGCTAGCTCTGCTCCTCACTCGCTCAGTTTTGAGTTCTCAGTTGGCAGTAAAATCAACCTCGAACTCGCACCGAGCGCACTTGAATCTTTCCCTCTCAACGGGCCGCCTCGGAAGGCGGGGCCCTCAAAACCTACGGGTCTAAAGACCCGCCGCTACACACCGCCGGCCTGAAGACCGCGCAGCGGTGCGAAGCTTTGGAGCGGGGGACGGGATTTGAACCCGCAACCATCACCTTGGAAGAGTGAGACTCTACCGTTGAGTTACCCCCGCTCCGGAAAAATCCTCAACCCTCTTCCCGCCGGCAGAGCTTCTTGCGAAACTCCGGAAATTCTGGAGCCTGGGACCGGGATTGAACCGGTGACCTCGTCCTTACCAAGGACGCGCTCTACCATCTGAGCTACCCAGGCCGAACCCGATCTGCTCCAAGAAACCTTTGCCCATCGCGGCGCACGGCATTCCTGAACGGCTGGGCGGCCGCGTTAGCTATCCGCTATCGAACATCGCAATCGCGATTATCCTGCGGTGTTGTTGCTACCCTCACTGCCTGCGGAGCGCTTGCCCACTACGCCGCTTGCTGCTGCCGCTGCCGAACGCGAATCCTGGTGGACGGGGAAGGATTCGAACCTTCGTAGCCCGCAAGGAGCGGCAGATTTACAGTCTGCTGGTTTTAGCCACTCACCCACCCGTCCGCGGAACATGTCGACACCAAGTGCGTGTCAGTTGTAAGCCAAAAGCGCTGTCAATGGAGCGGTGCAAGCGAAAACACAAAATGGACTCGTGTCCAAAGACACCAGCCCTTTTATGTTAACATGCCGGGAATCGCTCCGCCTCACTCCCCTGCCAAAATATGGTGGAGCTGGCGGAGGGAATTGAACCCCCGACCCTCTGATTACAAATCAGATGCTCTACCAGCTGAGCTACGCCAGCGTTGCTCAAACCGGACAAGAATAGCAGATTAGGCCCGAGGATTGCAAGGCGGGGTGGGGGAAAAGCGGAGCAATCGAGAAACCAAGGTTGTGGAAAAGAAGGGGTTGTCCGTTAATCAGTCACATGGCCATAAGTTATTGAAATAATTAGTCTTATAGTAGGGAAGCGGGGTTAGGGGCTGAGCAGAATCCACAGCTTTCCACCGCACACAACTAGCTTATTTTGCAAAGCGTTGAAAACTGGCAGGAAAATAGACGGGAATTCGAGAATGGCAACGAATGCGGGTTCCCGCGGAGTCTCGCCGAGAATATGGCCACGAAACGAATTTTGCTAGCGGGCGGCGTGCTGGTTTTGGGGTTGCTGGTCGGCCTGTTGGGATGGCGCCATTGGAAGGCGGGAGGCGGATTAGGGGATCGAGACGCGATGCTGGCGTTGATGCCGGAAGACGCGAGCGCGGTAGTTTATGTGGACCTGGCGCAGCTCCGTTCGAGCCCGTTGTTTGCAGGATTATTGCGGCGAGCGCCGCAAGTGGCGCCCGACAGCGAGTACGCACAGTTTTTGCAGGCGACTGGATTTAATTACGAAACGGATTTGGATCGATTGGCGCTGGCGATTCAACGACAAACGCAGGGGTCGCTGGTGTTCGCGGTGGCGCAAGGGCGATTCGATCGAAAGCGAATCGAGTCGTATGCGTCGAAGTATGGGTCGCTGAAAACCGGCGATGGCAAAAGGTTGTTCGCGGTTCCGATGAGTGGATCGAACCGCAAAGCCTACTTCACATTTTTGCGAGAAGATCGCGTGGCGTGGGCCAACGACTCTTCCTTTTTCTTCCAGCAACCGCGAAGCAACGTAACGGCGGAATGGCGTGAACATTTTTTGCGAGTGGCGGGAACGCCGCTGTTTGCGGTGTTGCGGCAGGACTCGGGAGCAGCATCGGCTTTATCCGCAGCGCCCGGAGGATTGCAATCGCCGCAACTGGCGGCGCTGCTGGCACAACTGCAGTGGATTTCGATCAGCGCCAAGCCGGACGGCAATTTATTGCACATAAGCGTGGAAGGAGAATGCACGAACGAAAACACGCAGAGGCAGCTGAAGGAAGTGCTGGGCGGATTAGTGGTGCTGGCGCAAATGGGATTGAACGATCCAAAAACGCGGAAGCAATTGGCGCCGGGGTTGCGGGAGGGCTATTCGGAATTGCTGCAGTCCGCGGATATTCAGCAACTGGATCGCGGAACGAGCAAGTCGGTGCGGGTGGTGTTTGAGGTGACGCCGAAATTGCTGGAGGCCGCGCCAGCAGCGAGTACGGGGACGGCCCCGGCAGGACGGGGACAATAAACTTTCAGAGTCGTGCCAAGAGAGAGCATTTCGTGGCGAGTAGCTCAGGTTGATAACAGCGCGGTTTAATGGGTTGAAATACAAACGGGGAAGGATTCCTGGCTTCGCTCGGAATAACGGTTTTCTTGGTTGAATTTATCGAATTAGTCGCCGGCCGGGAGAGTCTTCATGTAACGCCAGGGGTTGACGGGGGCGTTGTTGACGCGCACTTCGTAGTGCACGTGAGGACCGGTGGAACGGCCGCTGATACCGGCGTAGCCGATGACCTCGCCGCGACGGACGTGGGTGCCTGGCGCAACGGAGAACGCGGAGAGATGGGCGTAGAAGGTGGTGATGCCGAAGCCGTGATCGACGACGACGAGGCGGCCGTAGCCCGCATGGGTCTCAGCCACAGTGACCAGACCGTCGGCAGTGACGTGAACGGGGGCGCCGTAATCGGCGCTGACGTCGACGCCGGTGTGAAAGGCACCTTCACCCGAGAACGGATCCAAACGCTCGCCGAAACTGTCGGTGATATGGCCCATGACCGGCCAAATGGAAGGGGTGTAGTTGGAATCGGCGAAAGACATGGCCGGGAGCAGACGCAGGCCGGAGGCAGAAATGGCGATGGCGCTGGCGTTGCGTTTCAGGAAGGAATACTGCTCGAGAGAGCGATCAAAGGCATCCTCAGGAGTGGCCGGGTTGTCCGCCTGATCAAAAGCCGGGGGATGATAGCGAAGAACACCATAGGTCATAGCCACTTCGGTAGCGAGAGACTGGAGAGAATCGAGGCGCTGGTTGGTGTCTTTGACGGTGGTCTGCAGATCGCGATACTGCTTTTTGAGCGTTTCCTGATCGTGGCGGAGAGCGTTGTAGTTGCCGACTTTCCAGAGCATGCGGCTGTAGGAACCGACCGCGGCGATCACGGTGATGCTGCCGATGATGGCCAATGCGGCTAAACCGTGGAGAACGTAGGCAGGAACGATCAGCTTCCGGAGTTGTCCGGGCGTCGAGGCAATATAGAACGTGTAGTTCTTGCTACTAATCACGCTTGGGCCCCTCAGGCCTTAGAATTTCTCGAACAAGCTGGGTGCGGTCGAACTGCCCTGTCTCCGCACGAATGAATGACCGTAATGGTCTGAACCGTGAGCCTTGGTTCGTAGTTAAGACAATACTAGAATCTGTAGCGTTTGTCGTCAACCCTGTATTTGATGGATGGAGGGCCAGCCGGTGGAAAACTGTACGCTGGCCGAAAGTACAGGTAACCAAACGAGTGTTTGATGAGGGTCGGCGGTCGAGAAGAGCCAGCGGTGTGTAAAGCCGGCTGCTGCACTAGGCGGGGCGATTCGGGATGAGTGGACCAGAGAACGAAATCATACAGAAGATTAGCCGCTTGCGGCGCGGACGGAACACAGAAGGCGCGGCGCTGACCGTGGGGATCGGGGATGATGCGGCGTTGTGGAGGACGAGGCCCGGACGCGAAGTGATTCTGACGTGCGACTGGTTCCTCGAGGGCACGCATTTTTTGCGGGATAAGCATCCAGCGGATGCGGTGGGCTGGAAGTGCCTGGCGCGGGCGGTGAGTGATATTGCGGCCATGGGAGGGGAGACGCGTTGTTTCTTGCTGAGCCTGGCGCTGCCGGAAGAATTGACGGGGAAATGGCTGGAGGCGTTTTTGCGTGGGTTACGGCGAGCGGCGCGAGAGCTAAATTGCGAATTGGCCGGAGGGGACACGACGCGAAGGAAGGAAGTGCTGATCAACGTCACAGTGATTGGGGAAGTTGGCCGTGGGAGGGCGGTGCTTCGTTCCGGAGCGCGGGTTGGCGATGGAATTTATGTGAGCGGAACGCTGGGCGAGGCGGACTTGGGATTGCGGATGCTGCGGCAAGCGCGGGACAGGGCGCGGGCGGCAAACGCGGCGTTGCGGAAGCATTTGTATCCGCGGCCACGATTGGAATTGGGACGGTGGCTGGCGGAGAAACGATTGGCTTCGGCGATGATGGATATATCGGACGGACTTTCCACGGATTTGGCGCGAATGTGCGAGGCGAGTGGAGTGGGCGCGAAGATTGATGGCGATTCCCTTCCCGTGAGCCGATTCGCGGAGAGCAAAGAGGATGCGAGGAAATTGGCGCTGCATGGCGGAGACGATTACGAGTTGTTGTTTGCGGTGCATTCAAGAAACGAACGCAGGCTGGCTAGCGAATATCAGGGCTTGCGATTGACCCGGATTGGGGAGATTACGCGAGGAAGGAAGATTTTGGTTCGGGAAGGGGCGCGGAGCGTGGAGTTGCGGCCGGGGGGATGGGATCCGTTTGCGAAGAGAAGAAAGTAATCAGTAAACAGAGATCAGTAATCAATCAACAGCTGACAGCCGACAGTCAACAGCCCACAGCAATCTGGAATCGAGCCCTGCAGACGCGTTTGGAAATCAGCAAAACACGGTGGATCGAAGGGGGATTCGTCGCAAGACCCGCGATGCAAGCCCGTTTACCTCACTTCGCGGACTTCGGTGCCGGTGGTCGTAGTCGTAGCTGGCGGAGGAACTGATTACTGATCACTGATTACTTCGCTTCTACGGCGTGGGGGAAATGGGCGGACTGGTGCCGGTGGTTGTGGTCGTGGGTGGGGGAGGCGGTAGAGGCTTTTCGCGGGGTAGCGCGGGGACTTCGTCTTCGGGAGCAGTGTCGGGGACGTCGGTGTGAACGTGGTGGTCTTCGGCTTGTTCTTCGAGAGATTCCACATTGGCGAAGTTGGCGACGGGCATTCCGGCCATGCCCTGCTGCATAAACTCCATCCAGATGGGAAGAGCGGCTTGGGCACCGGTTTCGCGCTTACCGAGGGAAATCTGCTTGTCGTCGTAGCCGACCCACACGCCGGCGGTGATTTGCGGAGTGAAGCCGAGGAACCAAGCGTCGGTGAAATCCTGGGTGGTACCGGTTTTCCCACCGGCCGGACGGCCGAGGGCCTTGGCTTTCATGCCGGTGCCGAACTGGACGACCTCTTCAAGCATCGCGGTCATGGTGTGAGCGACATCGGGCGCGAGAACATCGTGCACTTCCGGGTGCGCCTCTTCGAGTAGAGCGCCGTCGTAACTGGTGACGCGGCGAATCATGTGAGGGTCAATGCGGATGCCTTCGTTGGGAAAGACCGTAAAGGCAGAGACGTGCTCGATGAGTCTCATATCGGCAGCGCCGAGAGCCAGAGGGAGATAAGGAGGAAGCGGAGTGGTGATGCCAAAGCGGCGGGCCATGTCGATGACCGAATTGATGCCGACTTTTTCGGCGAGCTTCACCGCGGGAACGTTGCGGGAGCCGGCGAGGGCGCGACGGAGGGTGATGGTGCCTTCGAATTTCTCGTCGTAATTGTGAGGAGAGTAGACCTGGCCACCGCTGATGACGGTGAAAGGCGCGTCAACGATGGTGTCAAAAGGCGTGGCACCGCGTTCGACGGCGGTGGAATAGACATAGGGCTTGAAAGAGCTGCCGACCTGGCGAACCGCCTGGGTGGCGCGATTGAATTTGGAATCCTCAAAACTGTAGCCACCGACCATGGCCTTGATTTCGCCGGTAGCATTTTCAATAGCGATCATGGCCGCTTGAGGAGCGGGTTGCTGCTCGAGTTGAAGGCGAGCGGTGTTTTCGCGGAGTTCCTGAATGGAGACTTGAATGAGGTCGCCCACGGCGAGAATATCGCTGGGCTTTTTGTACCCAGTCCAAGCCATGTCGGAAGAAGAAAGGATGGCGCGGTAAGTGCCGATCTTGACGGTGGCGCTTTTGTCGTCGACGGCGAGAACGAGGCCGGTGACGTAACTGCCTTTTTCGATGGGATGGCGCCAGTCTTCGTCTTCGTAAGTTTCCAGCTGGCCGAGATTATCTTTGAGGATGTTGGGGAGCTTGCCGCGCCAGCCATGGCGGCGATCGTATGTGTGCAGGCCGTCGCGAATGGCCTGGTTAGCGGCCTTCTGCATTTGAATGTTGAGGGTGGTGTAAACGCGCAAGCCGCGCTCGTGGACGGCTTCGGTGCCGTAGGTAGCCTCGAGATACTTGCGAATATCTTCGAAGAAGTACGGCGCGAGGTCGTTGCGGGGATACTGCAGGTGCAGGCCCAGCGGAGTTTTGCGGGCGTTGGCTTCTTCTTCGGGGGTGATTTTTCCTTCTTCCATCATGCGGTAGAGAACCAGGTTGCGGCGCGCGAGGGCCCGGGCGGGGTCGGCAAGCGGCGAATAGATGGGGCCGCGAATCATGCCGGCGAGGAGGGCGGCTTGCGGCAGATTCAGATCGGTGACGGGCTTACCGAAATAAAATTGCGCAGCGGAAGCGAAACCGTAGTTGCCATGAGCCAAATAAACCTGGTTGGCGTACATGGTGAAGATTTGCGGCTTGGTATAGCGACGCTCAATCTGAAGAGCGAGGAGCATTTCCTGAATTTTGCGGCGGAAGCTGCGGTCGCTGCGGTCCAGGAAGAGATTGCCGGCGAGCTGCATGGTGATGGTGCTAGCCCCTTCGGCCTTGCGGTGCTTGAGGATATTGCGGTAGGCGGCACCGGCGATACGTGGAAAATCGACGCCCCAGTGATCCTCGAAATGCTGGTCTTCAATGGCGGTGACGGCGTTGTACAGGACCTTGGGAGTTTGCTCCCAGGTCATGAGGATGCGGCGCTGCAGGGCAAAGCTGCCGACGAGTTGGCCGTCGTCGGCGTAGATTTCCGTGACTACGTTGGGGCGATAGGTTTCGAGGGCGCGGATTTCGGGAAGGTCGCTTTCATAGACGAAGAGCAAACCGGCGGCGGCGCCGAGGGCGATGGAGCAGAGGAGGAGGAACGCGAGCGCGACGCGGTCAATGAGCTTCCAACCGCGGAGTCGTAATGTGATTGGGGGCAAACTCAGCATGAAAGGAAAAGTTTAGCGCAGATTGAGGGAAGAGGTTGGGCCAAGGTGGATTAAGAGTTTCCATAAGGTGTGGACGGGAATTCGTGCGAAGGTAGCGGATTTGGTCTAGGCTGAATAACAGTTGAGATCCTTCGTCGCACACGACGCTCCTCAGGATGACAAGGCTTTTTTTGCTGGGAGGCGCGACCCCAAGACCCACGTGCAAAGGCGGCTCGTGGGGCACCCAGCATAGGAGCTCAAGACACGGGGATTTTGCGGACATCGGGCGCAGCAGTGCTGCGCCCCTACGAAAAGCGAAACTCAAGATGCAGCGTAGAAACCGGCGGGGACTCGGCGTCTGAAAAAGTCACAGACTTCAGGATGGCACGTTGTTTGGTGGCGCTTTGTCAGGAGGGTCTGGAAGAACAGCGGCATAAAGCCGCTGCTACAGCGGGGAGTAGTATTTTTCGCCGGCGCAGGAGCGGCAGAGGGTGCGGCCGTTGTGGAGGACTTGGCGATTAAAGTTGATGCCTTCACCGCACTGGGCGCAAACAATGCGCGGACCTTTGAAGCCGGGCAGGTCTTCGGGGTGAATCTCGACTTTGACCCATTCCGTGGAGAAGAGCACATCGTCGGGCAGTTTGGCGTAGGCTTTCTGCTGGCCTTCTTCTCTGGGCAGGTCGGGGAAAAGTTCGCGGGCGGCTTGCTTGGAAGATTCCTTGGCGGCGATGCGGACGGCGCGGCCGGTCTGCAGATCGCAGAAGGTGGCAGCGACTTTGCCCCAGTCCCGGAACTTGAGAGCGCGCTTGCCGAGGCGGCAATTGGCGACCAGGGCCACGGCGTCGGTGACACAGCGATCGATTTCGACGAAGGTGACGAGGCGCTTGCGGTCGGCGATAGGATCGTCGATGCCGAGTTCCTTTAAGCCAAGCATGGCTAAGCGAACGCCGAGAACTTGGCCGGCGCAGAGGTGCCCGTGAGCGACGGTGGCGAGTTCGAGATATTCGGGGAGAGATTTCATGGGAGTGGAGGCGGCGTGTTGCGCACGGTGGTAAGGATACCAGCGATGAGTGATCAGTGACCAGGAGCCGGTCGGTAAGAGAGCGGCGGATTGACGGCGCGAGGAATGGATCAGTCGAGATCCTTCGCCCGCAAAAGCCGCGGGCTCAGGATGACAAGATGGGGCAATGGATTAGAAAGGTGTCAAAAGCCATCAAGACGGCTGCTGCTGTGCTGTCGCCGCGGACCAGGGATGGGGTTTGCGGGCTTCCTGATAGGCGAAGACGGTCATGAGAATGGCGAGAAGCGCCATGGAGCTGTCTTCGAGAATTTTTTTGAGGCTGACCGGTTCGGGCGTGGCGAAGCAGCCGCAGTTGATGTCCATGTGCAGGAGATAAGCGCGGGTGACTACGGTGAGGAACATCAGCATAAACAGGCTGACAACCGTGGCCCAGATACGCAGACGCCAGCCGATGAGCAGAAGCAAGCCCAGCGCGACCTCGGCAAACGGGAGAACGTGAGAGAC
>DATKPS010000050.1:0-7334 GCA_035524015.1 Candidatus Sulfotelmatobacter sp. | reverse complement strand
AGATCTTCGGTTGGATCAAATTTGTGGCCGGACTGCGAAAAACAAAATTTCGCAGACGACCACGCGTGGCCTGGGCCTTCTGTCTGGCCTCTACCGCCGCAAACCTGATCCGCATGGCCAAGCTAATCCCCGAAACCAACTAGCGAGTCCACCCCACCAACTTTCAACCAACCATCCCCACATCGCCAACGGCGTCACCAACCCACCCAAAAACCCGCCAACACCAAAGAAGCTAGCCCGCCTCGCCCTTTTTCCGCAAACTGTCAAGCCTGTGCTACGGGGAGTCAGGCGGATTGCCAGAGTTGTTCGGTGAAGGGCCAGTCTGCGTCGAGCCAGGAGCCGGCAGACCGGAAGCCGGCATCGTGGGCGATGCGCTGCAATTCCGGCAGCGAGAATTTGTGACAGGTTTCCGTCCAGATGGTTTCATCGCGGGCGAACTTTACGGTGATATCGGCCGCGGGAATAGAGACGATTTGTTGAGAGCGAGCACGCAAATGCATTTCGATGCTGTGAGTTTGCTCGTCAAAAATGAGGTGATGGGCGAACTGATCGATAGCAAAATCGGCTCCGAGTTCGCGATTGACACGAACGAGAAGGTTGCGATTGAAAGCGGCGGTAATGCCCAAGGGATCGTCGTAGGCGGCGAGCAAAGAGCCCACGGGCTTTTGAAGGTCAGCGCCAAGGAGGAGGAAGTCGCCGTCCCAAAGAATGTCGCGCAATTGTTTGAGGAATTTGGTGCTGGCATCGTCGCCAAAGTTGCCGATAGTGCTGCCGAGGAACAGGACCAGGAGGCGCTGGTCCTCAGCACGGCGCGCAGCGACCTCAAGCAGGCCATCGAGATATTCTCGTTCGAGGCCGACGATGGTAAGGGAGCGCATGTCGTGCAGTTCGCGTTCACAACAGGCCAGAGCCGCGGAAGAAATTTCGATGGGATAATACGAAACGGTGTGACGCCGACATAGCGCCTCGAGGATCAGGCGTGTTTTTTTGCCAGTACCGCTGCCTAATTCGGCGACGGCGATGGGTTTCGGAAGGCGGTCGACAATTTCAGAAGCGTGACGCGAAAGAATGCGCTCTTCGGCACGGGTCAAACCATACTCCGGAAGCTTACAGATAAGCTCGAAGAGCGCGGAGCCGATGTCGTCGTACAAGTATTTCGAAGGCAATTCCTTCTGGCCCGGCCGGATGAGGCCGTCGCGCACCTGCATCGCGAACTCGCTCTGTTTGGATGCGGTCAGTGTTGATGTCAGCACGCGGGCCTCCGGTCCTCGGGATTTTTCACGCAGCGGAATCCGGTGTACGCATACTGATAGTGCGCCTGAAACCAGTTGCGGAAGGATCGGCGCAGCAACGGGGCCGCGGTACGAGAAGAGCCACCTTTGAGAACGAAGTGCTGGCCGTCAAAGAAATTCGCGGAATAGCCGGGATAAAACGGAAAGGCTTGGAATCCGAGGAACGGTGCAAATTCCGTGGAGCACCACTCCCAACCGTTGCCTAGCATGCCGACAGCGCCGAAAGCGCTGACATTTTCCCGATAAGCGGTGACCGGCGCAGGATCCCAGCGGGTAAAATGGAAATTCCCTTTACTTTCGATGCGGGAATCGTCTCCCCAGGGAAATTCGCGGTCGAGTCCGCGGCGATCACCATAAGCGGCGCGGTGCCATTGCGCTTCCGTGGGCAATGACTTCCCTGCCCAGCGCGCGTAGGCCGCGGCTTCGGCGTAGCTGACATAGACGGGCCAATCGAGGGGAAGCGGAACTTCTTCGAACATGCCACGATAGAACCACTCGCTGCCTTGATTCCGCCAAAAAGCGGGATGGCGAATCTGCTGTGATTGGATCCAACGCCAGTCGGAGTCTCTCCAGAGATTGCGGTCGTGGTAGGCGCCGGCATTGAGAAAGTTGAGGAAGTCGGCGTTGGTGACCATGAACTTGTCGACGAGAAATTGCGGAACATGGACCTGCTGCACTTCGAATTCGTTGTCCCAACCGAAGACGCCGTGTTGGTTGCGCGGCAAGCCGAGAGTGGCGTGTCCGGCAGGAATGGCCAGCATTGCTTGATTGACAACGGCAGGCTTTGAAGCCACGGCGGCTTGCGGCCGTGAATGTTTTTGACCGTAGGGCATACAGTGAAGCAGGTAGGCGATGGTCTCCGCGTGCATGAGGCGATGCTCAATAGCAACGTGAAGCAGAGTATTGGCGGGAGTAGCGAGAGCTCGCTGGTCAGTTAGACCTTCGGATTCGAGAAACGTATCGATTTCACGGCGTACACGCTGGTTGTATCGTTGGATTTCGGCGATGGAGGGCCAATCGTGGGGCTGATCGTTCGGAAGACCGCCGTCGACGGGATCAATGCCAAAGGCAAACAGCTGATCGAAGGCCGGATGAAACGAATGAAGAGCGGAAGACTGCTGGCGCAAGAGGTTCCAATCGAAGGCTTCCAGGTGGCCAAGATAGAAGATGAGGCGATGGCGCTCCGCGATGGGACGTTCGTAAAGCGCATCGGAGCGCACGACTTCGAAGAGCGTATCGGTGAGCGAGCGAGCATCAAAAAGATCACGCAATAACGCGGGTTGTTCCGCCAGCTTCGCTCCTCCGAACATGATGGTCTCCCTTCGTGGTGTCTGAATCACAAGCGTTGGATGCGTGTGGAAGCGGAACGTAACCAAGGATCTGCGTTTTTAAGTGGGGCGCAAGTCATTGCCTTCCAACATGATCTCGTCGATGTAGCACCAGCCCCAGTCCTCGCCGGGCTCTAGAGAACGCATGACGGGGTGATGAGAGGAATGGAAGTGCTTGGTCGCGTGTTGGTTCTTGGAGGAGTCGCAGCAGCCGACGTGCCCGCAAGACAGGCAGAGGCGAAGGTGGACCCAGGAGTCGCCCAGCTTTAGGCACTCCTCGCAGCCCTTGCTTTTAGGGTGGACCAGCTTGATTTCTTTACGGTGAGAACACTTAGCCATGCATCAACCCTGTTTTCCGCGCCCGGCAACAGGGATGCGCACCTGGAAGCGCGTGTCGCCTGGGACTGAAGTGAACGAAATGGTGCCGCCAACCTTGTTGATAATACGGCGCACGGCATCAAGGCCGAGACCGGTGCCCTGGCCCACGGGCTTGGTGGTGAAAAACGGCTCGAAGATGTGGGATTGGTCTTCCTTGGGAATGCCCGGGCCATTGTCGGCAATTTCGACGAGGACAACATCGCCTTCGCGCGCCGCGCGAATGGTGAGCGCGCCTTTGCCCTTCATGGCGTCGGTGGCGTTGTCGATAAGATTGGTCCACACCTGATTGAGTTCGCTACCATTGGCGGTAACACGGGGAAGATCGGGAGCGAACTGGCGCTGCACGGAGATCCCTTTGCGGAGCTTGTGATCGAGAATGGTCAACGTGTTTTCGATCCCGTGGACGATATCGACGGGCTGAACGGGCGATTGGTCCATGTAGGAATATTCCTTGATGGCGCGGACCAGACCGGAGATGCGCTTGGTGCTGTGGCCGATTTGTTGAGCGAGGCGTTCCATGTCGAGCATGGTGGCGAAGCGCAGCAGTTCGGCAGAGAAAGCAGGGCCGGAGACCTCCTGGAGGCGCTGCAAATGCTCTTTCTCGACGTTGGCTTCGACCAACATGGGAGCCACTTTCCACGGATCCTTGACGGAACTAGCTTCGAGCCAAGTGATCAGGGATTCTTCGCGGTCGCTCCGATCGAGTTCGTCACGAAAAACAGCGGGTTGCAGCTTCTTGTGAATGTCTTCTTCGGCCACGGAAATTTCCGCACAGTTAGCGTCGTTCAGGGACGGATCGCGTTCAAGCTTGCGCAGGCGTTCGAGGCAATCGAGCAGCGCTTCAGAAGCGCGTACCGCAGCAGCGGAAGGATTGTTCAGTTCGTGAGCGAGACCAGCGGAGAGTTTGCCGAGAGCGGCGAGTTTATCGCGTTGCTGCTCGAGGCGAGTGAATTCGCGGACGCGGTCGGTGAGCATGCCTACAAGGCGCTCGCCCAAGATGGGCATGCGGTGCATCATGTCCTGAAAGTTGCTGGAATGGAATTTCAGCACACGAAGAGGGGTATCCGCGCGGCTGGTCATTTTCATTTTTTTCAGGCGGGAATAGGGGAGGAGGCCAGTGATCGAACCAGCGGAGATGTGCAAGACGGTGGGATCAGCGCTGGCGGAATCGATGCGACCGGTAAAAGAGCCCTCGAGAACAACGATCATGTGTTCGGCACGTTCGCCTTCTATGGTGATGACGTCACCGGGGGCGGCAGTGGCTTCTAGGCTATGTTCGGCGAACCATTCGAGATCCTCATCGGAAATGCCGTCGAAGGCGGGGACTTTTTTCAAATCATTAGCGATGCGCTTGATGGAATCTTCTTTTGTGGAAGAGGGCATTAGTTCGACCTTTGGGTGTCAGGAAACCTTGGCCAGATATTGATGAATGAACTGGACAGCCACCGCGCCTTCACCGACACCGGAGGCGACGCGTTTCACCGAGCCGTGGCGCACGTCGCCCACGACGAAAATACCTGGAACGCTGGTTTCGAGAAGGCCGGGCGGGCGATCGAGCTTCCAGCACTCCGGATACTTGCCGTCCTTCAGCAAGTCGGGACCGGAGATGATGAAGCCGCGATCATCTCGATGGATATTGTCGCCAAGCCAGTCGGTGCGAGGCAAGGCGCCAATATAAATGTAGACGCTCCCGGCGGGATAGCGGTCGACCGTGCCGGTGCGTGAGCAGCGAACGGAGATCGCTTCGAGATGGGTGTCACCGTAAACCTCGATGACTTCCGATTCAGGCCAGACTTCGATATTGGAGGTTTTCTTGATCTGGTCAATCAGGTATTGAGACATGGTGGCGGCGAGCGATTCGCGACGCACTAGCATGACGACTTTGTTTGCGTATTTGGAAAAGTTGATGGCCGCTTGTCCGGCGGAATTTGCGCCGCCCACGACGTAGACGGTTTCGCCCTTACAGGAGAGCGCTTCGGTGACGCCGCCGCCATAATAAACGCCGGCACCCCGTAATTTTTCTTCGCCAGGAACGCCGAGATTGCGCCACTGCACGCCCATCGCCAGCAGAAGCACATGGCAGGAGATGCGGTTGCCATCGGCCAGTTCGATAATGCGATACGGGCCTTCGACGCGCAGGCCCACAGCCTCTTGCGGCGCAAGAATCTCGACTCCGAAGCGGGTCGCTTGTACTACGGCGCGACGGGCCAGATCCTGGCCACTGAGCCCAGCCGGAAAACCGAGATAATTTTCGATGCGCGAACTGAGACCGGCCTGGCCGCCGGGAGCTTCGCGTTCGATCATCACCGTGCGTAACCCTTCGGACGCGCCATAGACCGCTGCGGCGAGACCCGCGGGACCACCGCCGATGATAGCGAGATCGTAAAAGTCCACGTCCGCACGGGTGCGCAAACCGAGTTTCTGCGCGATGGCTAACGGAGCGGGATCGCAGAGGCGGGTGCCGTCGGGAAAAATGATAAGCGGAAGAGCCTGCGGGGAACCATCTTCGCCCTTGACGAGGGACTGAATCGAGGTGTCGTTGGCGTTTTGTTCGACATCGACCCACTGATAGGGCACGTGATAGCGCGCGAGGAAATCGCGAATGTCATAGGCGTGCGCAGACCAGCGAGTGCCGAGCACACGAATTCCCTCGTAGGGGGGGTGGTAGGAGTCGAGCCAGTCATTCAGTAAATCATCGAGGGCGGGGTAAAGATTTTGTTCGGGTGGATCCCAAGGCTTCATCAGGAAATAGTGGACGCGCGCCTCGTTGATGGCGTCGATGGCAGCGTTGGTGTCGGCGTAAGCGGTGAGCAAAGCTCGCTTGGAAGCGGGGTAGAGTTCGGTGGCCTGCGTGAGGAAACCGACGCCATCTAGCTCGGGCATGCGCTGGTCGGCAAGGAGTAACGCGACGGCCTCATTGCGCTCATGGAGGCGTTGCAGGGTGCTCATGGCCTCAGCGCCAGAAGACGCGCGAAGAATGCGGTAACGATCGGAGTAACGGCTTCGGAGGTCGCGCTCCACGGCGCGGAGAACATCCGGATCGTCGTCAACGGTGAGGACAACTGGTTTCGGCAAGATGCAGGGTCCCTTCTGAGATTGGCCTGGGTAGCGAGCCAGTAGGCAAAGGCCCTTTTCGCCGTACGAGTATCACAGACGGCGAGGAAAATGCCATCACCCGGGGGCGAAAAGTGGTAGCAAGCCCGCTTAGGGGAATTGGATGCAGGATATGGAGAAAGGTTTAATGCATTCGCGTCAATTCAGGAGAATCCGCCAGGTTAAGGAATTTGACCTTTCATTCGCATGGCACATCCAATGTGCGCATCTTTAGCTACACCGCCAAAAAATAAAGAAACCGACCGCAAAAGAATGCTGCAGAAGATTGGGTTGCTCAAGATGGCAGGCCGGATTAGCATGTTGCCTCCAGGTCGAGGCGTGGGCGGAGCTCTAGGCCAGGGAGGTGGTCTAACGTGAGACTCCGTCCGATTTGCTATTGGCGGCGCTTGATGGTGGCCGCGGGAGCGCTACTGTGTGCCGCAACAATCTCTTTGGCGCAATCGGAAGCGCCATCCACACCGGGGGAGCCGATTCCCGGAACGCAGGGAACGGCCCCATTCAGTGGCAGCGTACCAGCGAAATTGGTACCCGGGGTGATGCCGTTGTCGCTGGAAGACGCGATCAACCGGGGACTACGGCAGAACCTCGGCGCGCTGCTGTTGACCGCGGACATTAAAGGAGCACGGGGCCAGCGTTGGGAACAACTAAGCGCGCTGCTGCCACACGTGGCCGCAACCCCTTTTATCGATGAATCTGAAATCAACCTGGCTGAATTCGGGTTCACTTTTAAATTGCCAGGCGGACTCAGTTTGCCGCCATCGGTTGGCCCGTTTTCGTATTTTGATGCGCGCGTGGGGGTAAGCCAGACGCTGTTCGATTGGAAAGCCATCAACAATGAGCGGGCTGCGCGGCAAAACGTAAAATCGGCGGAGTACAACTATAAGGACGCGCGGGATCTCGTGGTGCTCGCCGTAGGGTACACCTACCTGCAGGCGATTGCGGACCTGGCGCGCATCGAAACCGCAGAAGCGCAGGTGAAAACCGGCCAGGCGCTAGCGGACCAAGCATCGGACCAGGTGACCGCGGGGACTTCGCCGCAGATTGATGCGTTGCGGGCGAAGGTGGAATTGCAGACGCGGCAGCAGCAGCTGATTCAAGCGCGGAACAACTTTTCGATTCAGAAACTGACGTTGGCGCGTGTTATCGGCCTGGCGCCCGGGCAGGAATTCGACTTGACGGACAAATCGCCTTATCAACCATTCGAAGGCATAACCGTCGAAGA
>DATKPS010000049.1:0-46292 GCA_035524015.1 Candidatus Sulfotelmatobacter sp. | reverse complement strand
AAACCAGGAAAGCCCTAGCAAAAACCGACCGCACCACGCAGCAACAACGCCACAGGCAGGACCGACTCAGAGGTGCACCAAAGCAGTGCAAGCCAGAGGCCAATTTGGTTTTTGTAAGTGTAACGGATTGTAAAATTTATCGGTCAGGGTAAGGGCTGTGTTGCTACATATCTCCCAAATTTAGGAGATTTCTATGAATTTCAGAGGCACATACCTCCGCACCGCTCTGTTTCGCGCTTTTACCGCGAGCGCTTGAGGCAGAACGTTCGCAAGTCGCAACCGAAAGCGGGCGGAGAGGCTCGGTTTCTCCGCCCGAGGAACAATGGGCCTTAGAACGTGAGCTTTGCCGTCAGTTGCGCGATCCTCATATCCGTCGCCGCGTTGGCGAACGCACCGTACGGCGAGGTCGGCGTAAACTGCGTCGTCACCACCTGCCCAAAAAATGGCTCATTCGTGTTGGGATAAGGGTTGCCATAATTTGCGTGGTTGAACCAGTTGTAAGCGTTGAGTCCAATCTGCAGACCGACACGCTCGGTCAGGGTGAAGTTCTTCCGCAGGCTTAGATCTCCGCCGACGAAGCCGGGGCCGCGAAATGCGTTTCGTCCCACCACGTTGCCGGTGAAGTTCGTTGCCGGAGAGAACAGGTAGGGAGCAGTGGAACCGGTTCCCGCGATGCCGAAGCAGGCTTTCACAATACACTGGCCCACATTGGAGAAATTTCTCTGAGAAAATTCTGGCTGTAGCAGGATGATGTTTTGTCCGACAGTTCCACCGGCACTGTTGAGGTTATTTCCGGCGAGC
Organism: Candidatus Sulfotelmatobacter sp.; assembly: GCA_035524015.1. Lineage (GTDB taxonomy): Bacteria > Acidobacteriota > Terriglobia > Acidiferrales > UBA7541 > Acidiferrum. The sequence continues at coordinate 45,491 of DATKPS010000049.1, read as the reverse complement.
TCGGACACGGTTGCGCCGTCATACACGCTAAAAGGAAAGCCGGTGCGGTAAAACATAGTGCCGGAAAGCTGCCAACCGCCGATGGCGGTGTTGAGTAGCCGGTTGCCGCTCTTGAAGGGCAATTCGTAAATGTACGATGCGTTTAACTGGTGGCGTGCGTCGTAATCGGCCGACGCATAGTTGTCGCGCAAATTGTAAGGATCGATTTGCGTCTCGATGCCGTTGATTACCGAAAATGGCAGATAACCCCCATTGGATACTTCGTCCAGTGCGTGAGAGTAGGTGTAGCTGAACGAGCCGGTCAAGCCATGCCAGGCGTTGCCTTTGATCGAGAGGGTCAGGCCGTTATAGTTGGAAACCGCTCCACTATTCAGGAAGGTCACATGACCTACGCGAGGATCGGGTGCGGTGGCCGGCAAAGTTCCGAAGCCGAAGCTGTTGAGATAGTTGTTGGTATATAGCTCGTCGTACCCGTAATTGCCCACGTAGTTGGCGGACACCACCACCTTAGCCCCCAGCATGTGTTGTATCTCCACATTCCACTCCACGTACTTGGGGTTCGACAAATTGCGGCTCACGTCGTTGAGATTCGGCACCAGTTGCGTTCCGGTCGCTGGGTTGATGCAGCCCGGAGCCGCCGCGACGTACGTGGGCAGGTTGCCGCCACCATAGTAATTCGCGGTGAACGCCGTATTGCACTGTTGCACCAACGCTACACCGCTGGTGGGAAACGCCGTCTTTGCCGGCGAGTTCAGATCCCACGCCAGGGTTCCTCCAGGCACGTCCCAAAGATTTACTTGGGGGAAGTTGGTGTCGATGGGGCTGAGAAAGACCCCGGGATAAAGGTCGCTGAACAATCCAACGCCGGTGCGCAAGACGGTCTTGCTATCCAAGGAATAGGCGACCCCCATGCGCGGCTGAAACACAACCTTCTCAATGTTCGGGAAAATGGTGGTTAGGCCGGTTTGGAAAGACTGGTTGTAAGGAATGTCTGCCCCGTGTGGTAGTTCGTTGAATGGAGTTACCGGCAGACTGGCGCAAGAGTGTTCGCAGGCGCCCCCCGAGTTGCGATCTGCGCGCAAGGTCAGCATGAGCTTCAATTTCGGAGTGACCCGATACTCGTCTTGGAAATAAAGCCCGAACGTATACAAGCCAATGGGCTGCACCGGTGTGCTGGTGAAGTTGTACACGGTGGAACCTTGCGAGATGGCGTCGTTAGCGAATCCAAACAGGTCGGTACTCACTGCCGGAAAGACGGTCTGGGAAGCTGCGGTGTAGTCGCTGATGTCGTCGCGCCGGAAGCTGCCGCCCATTTTGAACGAGTGGTTCCCGCGCGTGATCGACAGATCATCGACGAATCCCCACTGCGTCACGTTGCGCCCGGCCGGATACTGGAATCCTTGCGCAAAGCCGCCGGGATTTCCTGAACCGAAGCCGAGATTAGTGAGGGAGCCGTCGCTGAACGCCAAGACTCCGGGAAAGGCCGCCAAGGCTGGGCTATTCGAGTCGATGGAACCAAAGATCGCCGAATACCAATACACGGACCCGATCAGGTTATTCACGATCGTGGGACTGAAAATGTGTGTGTAGTTCAGTTGCCCCTCGTTTTGCGGCTGGTTGCTACTGGTATTGAACAGAGGATTGATCGCATCGGTATACGTGGGTTGCACGCCGCGATCGAACTTCATGCGGCCGAACACCTGATCGTTGTCGCTGAACTTGTAGTCGAAGCGTGCGGAAAGCAGCCATTCGCGGTTGCCCGCCGAGAGGGAATTCGTCCAGGATTGCGTGCATTCATTCGCGGCCAGCGCGCTGGGCAAGTTGGCCAGCGTCCACCCACCGGTGCCCGCGGTGCAACTTCCCGGATTGGCAACGGCACGCGATATATTTGCCGCTCCGTTATACAACTTGAAAATGTTCTGATAAAACGCCACCGTGGCGGGATCCTGCGGGATATTCCCCAAGGCATAGTTTTCGAGCGCGGTGGTCGGCGTCGTTACCGGGACGATCGAACCAAAGATGTAGCGGATGCCTTCGGTATTCACAAAGAAGAACATCTTGTCTTTGAGGATCGGACCGCCGAGCGAGGCGGCCCATTGATTGTTATTTTCAAAGGGACGCGGATTGATTGGACCGCCAACGGGCGAGGTGGCCTTGTTGATCGGATCGTTGGCACTCAAAAATCGCCCGGTCCAATCGTAAATTGCGTCACCGTGGAAGGCATTGGTTCCGGACTTGGTCGAGTAATCCACCTGTGATCCGGCTTGCCTGCCATACTGGCCGGAATACGCATTGTTCGTTACGGTGACTTCCTGCAATTCATTGGCGCCCAGCAGCAAGTTACTGGCGCCGGAATTGTTGAGGTTTCCCATGGGATCGTTGTAGTCGTTGCCGTTCACGGTGAACAGATTGGACGTACCCGGAAGACCAAAGGTGCTGAAGTTGCCATAGCCGCCACCCGTGGAACTGTTCATGGTCACGCCCGGGGCCGTTTGCGCCACATAGGTGATGTCGCCGCCTGGATTCGGCACTTCCTGAATCTGTTTGGTTTCGAAATTGGTGGTAAGGTTGGCGTCATCGGTTTGCAGTTCCACACCGGTCACGCCAGTCACCTCGACGGTGGTTGTGCCGGTGCCAATTTCCAGCGTTTGGTTGACACTGATGGTGGTTCCGAGCACGACCGTGACGGTTTGCGAAGCCGTTTTGAAGCCGCCCTTGGAGAAGGTCAAGGTGTAGCTGCCGGGTTTGAGCAGCGCAAAAACGTAATCACCAGTCTTTGAACTTGTGGTGGCGAAGGTGTCGCCGTTGCTCGGGTTTGTCAGTACTAAGGTGACCTCCGGAATCAACGCCCCGGTGGTATCTGTGATCGTGCCAGAGATGCCTCCGGTCACAATCGACTGCGCATGCGACACCGCAGCCAGAGCCAAAAACAACGCGGCAAACAACGCCATTGAGAACAATTTCTTCGTCATGAGTTTGCTCCCCCCATCGAAAGGATTTGCTCCTTTTCTCAATCACGACCACTCCGACACAGGCCTCTCCGCTCCCGCGGAATTGGTTCTCACGCCATCCGCGTGGGTCCCCTAGTTTTTTCACCACCACTTGAACTGGACTTTAAAAAGGGCAGGCCCCCCAGCCCAGAACCGACGAAGTCCGGCGGCCACGTGCGCCACCATCGGAACCGTGAACGGTAGATGCAAGCGGAGTGCCAATGAGAGATTACTTGCTAACTGCAAGTAAACTTGAGGAGCTACCAAAATTCACGGCGAGCTGTTGCCGTTCTAGACGGTTCAATTTTCGGGAGAATTCTGAAATTCAGAAGAAGTTTTACAACTCTTTACAAAAACGATTTAAGCCAGCTTGCAAAAAGCGCGGCAAGTGATGAGCGCTGCGCGAATGAGGGCCAGAATTCGAGTTGCGCTTCGAAATTCCGTCGATTGAGCGACGAATTGGCGCAAAAAAAAACAGCCCGCCACGTCGGCGGGCTGTTCCTTAAAGCTGGTTTGTGGCGATTAGGGAATCGTGATTTCCTTGGCCAGATAAACATCCTGAATCGAATTGAGCAGTTTCACCCCGTCGGCCATTGGACGCTGGAATGCCTTGCGGCCACTGATCAGACCGGTGCCGCCGGCGCGCTTGTTGATCACTGCGGTGGCCACGGCTTCTTCGAAATCGTTCTTGCCGGAAGCTCCGCCGGAGTTGATTAAGCCCGCGCGGCCCATGTAGCAGTTGGCGACCTGGTAGCGGGTCAGGTCGATCGGGTGATCGCTGCACAGATCGGTGTAAATGCGCTTGTCGAACTTGCCATAGCTGGAGTTGCCCATGTTCAGGGCTTCATAGCCGCCGTTATTTTCGGGCAGCTTCTGCTTGATGATATCGGCTTGAATGGTCACACCCAGGTGATTGGCCTGGCCGGTGAGGTCCGCGGAGACGTGATAATCCTTGTCCTTCTTGAACGCCGGATTGCGCAGGTAGCACCACAGCACCGTAGCCATGCCCAGTTCGTGCGCCTTGGCGAAGGCGTGGCTGATTTCGATAATCTGCCGGTCACTCTGTTCGGAGCCGAAATAGATCGTCGCGCCAACGGCGGCCGCGCCCATGTCGTAAGCTTCGTGCACGGTGCCGAACAAAATCTGGTTGAACTGGTTCGGATAAGTGAGCAATTCGTTGTGGTTGATCTTTACGATGAACGGGATGCGGTGCGCGTACTTGCGGGCGACGGAGCCAAGTACGCCAAAGGTGGAGGCCACGGCGTTGCAGCCGCCTTCCACCGCGAGCTTTACAATGTTTTCCCCGTCGAAATAATCCGGGTTTTTCGCAAAGCTGGCTGCGGCGGAGTGCTCGATGCCCTGGTCCACTGGGAGAATCGACATGTAGCCGGTGCCCGCCAAACGCCCGGTGTTGAACAGGCGATGCAGGTTGTTAAGCACGCGCAGATTGCGGTCGGAAGCGGCATAGACGCGGTCGATAAAGTCGGGCCCGGGCAGATGCAGCCGGTCGCGGGAGATTTTCGGAGACTTAAAGCCGAGGAGCGATTCCGCCTTAGCGCCTAAGTATTGTTCCACGGTGGAAAGTGTTGCAGTTGCCATGATCTTCTCCTAGTTAGTTTCGAACACCCGGCGACAGCTTCGAACCGGCCGCCTGGTCTACCAGCCACAGCAAGCTGCCGTTGACCGGTTGAATGAATTGAGACGGAAGCTGCTCCGGCTCGTAAGGGCCTTCCAGAACCGCTTTTAAGGCCAAAGCCTTGTCTTCGTGGGTCACACTGAAAATTACACGCTTGGCCTGGTTGGCTGCAGGAACTGTGAGCGTGATGCGTTCGGTATACAGCTTACCGACCCAGTTGCGAACCACGACGCGATTGGTGGCGTGTAGGGCCTTGGTGCCCGGGAAAAGCGACAGGGTGTGTCCTTCCTCACCCATGCCGAGGAGCACCAGGTCGAAGCGAGGGTACTCGCCATCCCCTAGCTTAAAGTATGCGCGAAGAGCCTGCTCATATTCCAGTGCTGCTTTTTCTGTGTCGGCGTATTCGCCTCTAATGCGCGTGATCTGCTCCGGCTTTACCAGACCCTTCGAAAAGAGCGTCTGATTGGCCATATGGAAGTTGCTCTCGGAGCTGTCGGGAGGCGCGTGCCGTTCGTCGCCAAAAAAGAAATGCATTTTCTGCCAGGGAAGTTTGGAACTGTACGCAGGGTCTTCCGTCAGCAGGGAATAAAGCGCCTTCGGCGTGGAACCTCCGGCCAGCGCCACGGTGAACGAACCTTTTTCGCTGATGGCGTCGTTCACACTCTTCAGGAATTCGTCGGCCGCACGGCGGGTCAGGCTGGTTGCGTCCGGAAAAACGAACACTTCTCGTGCCGGAGATGCTTTCATGACAGAGTACCTGCCTTGGTTGTGACTCCTGGCGCGGCAATGCGCCCGCGCTCATCAATATCTTCTTCCCCGATGCGCCGCCACTGCCGCCCATCCCGTTCCAGAAGTTCTTCCGCGTCTACCGGACCCCAGGATCCGGCGGCATAGTTCGGGAAGCCTCGCGGCGGTAGCGCGTGCCAAACGTCGATGATGGGCTGAATCACTTTCCACCCTGCTTCCACCATGTCGCTGCGTTGGAACAGTGTGGCATCGCCGGCCATACAGTCGCGCAACAGCCGTTCGTACCCGGTGCCGTGTTCCACGCCGAAGTACGATTTGTAATCGAAATCCATATTCACCAGGCCAAGGCGCATAATCGCTCCCGGAACCTTCGCGCCAAAACTGAGAGAGATCCCTTCGTCCGGCTGGATGTGGATCACCAGCCGGTTGGTTTCAATGTTTTTCACCGCGGTATCGCGGAACAACACGAAGGGCGTGCGCCGGAACTGGATCACGATCTCCGTGGCACGTTGCGCCAGGCGCTTTCCGGTCCGCAGGTAGAACGGTACCCCGGCCCAGCGCCAATTATCGATTTGCAATTTCAGCGCTACGAACGTTTCCGTGTTCGATTCCGGCGCGACATCAGGCTCATGCCGGTAAGCAACCACGCGCTCACCATCCACGAATCCTTCGCCGTACTGCCCGCGTACCATACTCTTGAGCACGTCCTCGGGACTCAGCGGCTGGATGGCGTGGAGCACTTCGGCCTGTTTATTGCGCACTTCGTCGGCGTCAAACGAAATGGGCGGCTCCATGGCGGTCATGGTGAGCAGCTGAAACAAATGATTGGGAACCATGTCGCGCAGCGCGCCGGCGGTTTCGTAGAACCCACCGCGATGCTCGACACCCACGGTCTCCGCCGCGGTGATCTGCACGTGGTCTACGTAATTGCGATTCCAGAGCGGCTCGATGATGTTGTTCGTGAAGCGGAACACCATCACGTTTTGCACGGTCTCTTTGCCCAGATAATGATCGATGCGGTAGATCTGCCGCTCATCCAGGGTTTTCTTCAGATCCGCATTCAACTGCCGCGCCGAATCGAGGTCGTGCCCAAAGGGCTTTTCGATGATGACACGGGTCCAGTGGCCATTTTCTTCTTTGGTTAAGCACGCAGCGCCCAGTTGGTCGACAATGGGCGCAAAAAAGCGCGGCGCCACCGCGAAGTAGAAAAACTTATTACCCCCAGTGTGGTGCGCCTTGTCCGCTTCCTCAATTTGCTTCTTTAACCTTTGGTATGCAGCGGGATCCTGGAAATCGCCCTTCACGTAATACAGGCGCTGCGACAATTCCTCCCACATCTTCAAATCGATGGGATCGGGCGCAAAGTTCGGCATCTCTTGGCCCAGCGTTTTGCGAAAGGACTCGGTATCCAGGTCGTTCCCGGCAAAGCCCACAATCGCAAATTCCTTAGGCAGGATATTCTCCTGGGCCAGATTCAGAAGCGCGGGAATAAGCTTGCGTTTGGTCAGATCGCCGGTCGCGCCAAAGATCACCATGACGCAGGGGCTAGCTACAGCGCTGGCGCCATCCAGGTGGTTCGAATTCATAGAGCGATCCTATCTTGAGCGCAACGAAGCGTGAAATCAGCCTCCGTGGCCGGCTTTTTTCTCCAAATGGCCGCCGAACTGGAAGCGCATTGCCGACAGAAGCTTGGCGGCAAAATCGCCTTCGCCACGGGAAGAAAATCTCTCATACAGCGCGGCGCTCAACACCGGCGCAGGCGCTGTGGATTCGATCGCCGCCAATATCGTCCAGCGGCCTTCCCCGGAATCGGACACGCGGCCAGAATAATTCTGCAGCGTTGGCTGTTCCAGCAGCGAAATCGCGGTCAAGTCCAACAGCCAGGAGGCGATCACGCTACCCCGCCGCCAAACTTCCGCTACATCCGCCAGATTCAGGTCGTACTGATAATGTTCCGGATCCCGCAGCGGCGTAGTCTCCGCATCGATTTCCTGTTTGGAATGCCCCACATTGGCGTGCTTCAAAATGTTCAAGCCTTCCGCATACGCTGCCATCAGGCCGTACTCGATGCCGTTGTGCACCATCTTCACAAAGTGGCCCGCGCCCGACGGCCCGCAGTGCAGGTAGCCCTCCTCCGCAGTGCCCGAAGCTCTTTCGCGCCCGGGCGTCCGTGGAATATCTCCGCGGCCGGGAGCGAGCGCCTTGAAGATCGGATCGAGGTGCTGAACGATCTTGGTTTCTCCGCCAATCATTTCGCAGTAGCCGCGCTCCAGCCCCCAAACGCCTCCGCTGGTGCCCACATCGACGTAATGAATGCCTTTGGCGGTCAACTCCTTGGCGCGGCGAATGTCGTCGATGTAATACGAATTGCCCCCATCGATCAGAATGTCGTCCTTGGAAAGCTTTGGGAGCAATTCGGCAATCATCGAGTCCACGATGGCCGCAGGCACCATCATCCAGATGGCCCGCGGGGCCTTCAGTTTCGCCACAAAATCGTCCAGCGATTTCGAGCCGGTGGCCCCGTCCTTCACCACGTCCTGGACCGCGTCGGTGCTGCGGTCGTACACCACGCATTGGTGGCCCGCCTTCTCCAAGCGCCGAACCATGTTCGCGCCCATTCTTCCCAGACCAATCATTCCGAGTTGCATGGTATAGACTCCTCTGTGGATTTTCGACTCTTCCACTGGCCCGAGTTGTAGCCAAATCAACCCAGGAACACCAACAGGATTTGCTACCTCTATAGGACTAGTGCTTACCGGCGGACTTGCCCGTGGCGTCGAGCAAAGTCTTGAATGCGTCGGCGAAGAGTTTTACGCCGTCGACCAACAATTTATCGGTTACTTCTTTCATGGAGATTCCGGCCTTGCCCAGGTTTTCCATGGTTTTGGCCGCGCCCGGAACATCTTCGGTCAAGCTGTTGCGCAACTTGCCGTGATCGCGGAAGGCGTCAAACGTTGCCGGCGGAATGGTGTCCACGGTGTCCGCCCCGATCAGCTCTTCGACGTACAGTACGTCGCGATACTTGGGGTTCTTGGTGCTGGTGCTGGCCCATAGCAACCGCTGGGTCTGCGAGCCTTTGGCCGCCAGCGCCTTCCAGCGCGGGCCGCCATACAGTTCGTGATATTTCTTGTAGGTCAACTTGGCGTTGGCTATGGCCACTTTGCCTTCCAGGCTGCTCAGCAGCGCCTTGGTGTCGCCGGTCGCGGTCTTCAACTTTTCTTCAATTTTCGAATCCACCAGAGTGTCGATGCGGCTGACAAAGAAGCTGGCCACGCTGGCGCAATGACTGATATCCAATCCCTTCAGCGCCCGCGCTTCCAAAGCGGCCACGAACGCTTCCGCCACTTGTTCGTAGGCCGATTGCGCAAACAGCAGAGTCACGTTGATGTTCAAGCCTTCTTCCAGCAGTTGCCGGATGGCGGGAACTCCTTCGGGGGTGCCCGGAACCTTGATCATCAGGTTCTCGCGGCCCACCGTTTTCCAAAGCCGCCGCGCTTCTTCTAGGGTGCCTTTGGTGTCGTTGGCTAGATACGGGGAGACTTCCAGGCTGACATAGCCGTCGCGGCGATGGGTGGACTTGTAGACCGGCTTGAAGATGTCGCACGCGTCCTGCACATCGCGTATGGCAATCTTCTCGTAAATCGCCTTAGCATCCAGCGACTTCGCTTCCGGCGCATGCAGAATGTCGTCGTACAAGGTGCTTCCGACGATGGACTTTTCGAAAATGGCGGGATTGGAGGTCTGCCCGCGCAGACCGTCGGTATCGATCATGTGCTTCAATCCGCCGCCGGTGAGCAGGTCGCGTCGGATATAGTCCATCCAGGGAGACTGGCCGTATTCGAGTAAACCTTTCAACGGATTGGTGCCGGCCGCATTGGGAACGGTTGCCGAGGTGGTCATAGATACTTCTCCTTTACTGAAGGGCGGGCCTGAGCCCCTTATTGTACGCCCCTGGGCCCGGGGTCGAAATTCAGATTTCAGCTTTTTAACATCTTCTCTTCCAGAGCATGAACCTTCGCCAAGCGCCGCGCGTGGCGCTCTTCGTTGGTAAATTTCGCCGGAAGAAAAGCCCGTACGACATCCTCGGCCAGTTTTTCGCCAATCACGCGCGAACCCATCACCAGCACGTTCATGTTGTCGTGTTCCACGCCTTGGTGTCCGGAATAGCTGTCGTGGCAAATGCCTGCGCGAATCCCCACGATTTTATTTGCCGCAACGCTGGCGCCGATGCCGCTGCCGCAGATCAATACCCCGCGTTCCGCTTTTCCGTCCAGAATGGCGTGTCCCACCGCTTCCGCATAATCCGGATAGTCCGATGGGTTTTCATTGAACGCGCCCACGTCCAGAACCACGTGGCCCAGGGAGCGAATCAGATCGCCCATCGCGTTTTTCAGCTGGAACCCTGCGTGGTCCGAGCCAATCACAATTTTCATCGGCAGCTCACTTTCCAAGCAGTTCCTTGGCGGCGGCGACCACGTGTTCCGTGTCGAACCCGAATCTCTTCAGCAGCTCCTTGATTGGCGCGGAAGCTCCAAACGTGTGCATCCCGACGGCCTTACCCTTTATGCCAATGTAGCGCTCCCACCCCAGGGTTGCCGCCATTTCGACGGAAACGCGCGCGGTGACACTCGAAGGGAGCACGGACTCTTTATAGCCGGCGTCTTGTTGGTCGAACAATTCCCAGCAGGGCATGCTCACCACTCGGGCCTTGATCCCTTCAGACTTCAGCTTTTCATACGCCCCCACGGCCCATTGCAGTTCACTTCCCGTAGCGAGCAGGATCACCTCCGGCTTGCCGCCGTCCGCATCTGCCACCACATAGCCGCCCTTGGCCGCGCCGCTAGCCGGAGCGTACTTGGTGCGATCCAGTGTGGGAATGGCCTGCCGGGTAAGCACTAAAGAGGATGGCCCATCCTCGCGTTGCAATGCCGATTTATATGCTTCCACCACTTCGTTGGCATCGCCGGGCCGAAATACCCACATGTTGGGCATCGCGCGGAATCCAGCCAGTTGCTCGATGGGCTGGTGCGTTGGGCCGTCTTCCCCCAAGCCGATGGAATCGTGAGTGAAAATGAACAGCACCGGAATCTCCATCAGGGCTGCCAGGCGCATGCTCGCGCGCATGTAATCGCTGAAGTTAAAAAAGGTGGCACAATAGGCCCGCAATCCGCTCAGGGTCATGCCATTTGTCGCGGCGCCCATGCCGTGCTCGCGAACGCCGTAGTGGACGTTGCGCCCTTCGAAATTCACCGGGAAAAATTCGCCTGCGCCGTCAAAAGTGAGATTGGTTTTATTCGATTTGGCCAGATCCGCGGAACCGCCCATCATCCACGGAATGTGTTGTGCCAGGACGTTCAAGGTTTTGCCGGAACTTTCGCGAGTGGCCATGCCTTTCGGGTCGGCTGGAAAGGAGGGCAGATTCTTGTCCCAGCCGTCGGGAAGCTCCCGCTTCTGCATGCGGTTGAGCTGCTCCGCCAGGTCTGGATACTTCTTGGCATAATCGGCAAACAACGCTTCCCACTGTGCACGATCCTGCGCGCCACGCGTGCCAATTCCTTGTTGGAAGTGCGCGTACACGCCATCGGGCACCAGGAATTTGGCGTCTTCGGGCCAGCCATAATTCTTTTTTACGAGTTTTACTTCGGCTTCGCCCAATGGCTCGCCGTGCGCCTCGTAAGAATCCTGCTTGTGCGGTGAACCGTAGCCAATGTGGCTATCCACCACGATCAGCATGGGCTTATCGCCATGCGCCAGGAAGTCTTTGTAGGCTCGCGAAAGCTGCATCAAGTCATTGGCATCGGCCACGCGCGTTACATGCCAGCCATAACCAATGAAGCGAGTCATAGCATCATCGCTCAGCGACCAACTGGCTGGACCATCCAGCGTGACGCGATTGTTGTCGTAGATCCAACAAAGATTGCCCAACTGCAAATGGCCGGCGAGCGAAGCGGCTTCGGCGGCAACCCCTTCCATAATGTCGCCATCGCCACACATTGCCCACACCCGGAAATTGAACAGCTCGAAATTTGGCCGGTTGAAATGGGTGGCCAGAAACTTTCCGGCGATGGCCATGCCTACGCTGTTTCCGGCGCCTTGGCCCAGCGGACCGGTGGTCGTTTCCACGCCCGTCGCCAGGTGCGATTCCGGATGCCCCGGTGTGCGGCTGTCCAATTGCCGGAAGCGCTTGATCTGTTCCATGGAGATGGACAGCTCGTTCTCCACTTTGCCTTGCTTATCCACTTGCTTCACGCCTACCAGGTGCAGTATGGAATACAGCAGCATCGAAGCGTGGCCCTCGGAGAGCACAAAGCGGTCGCGGTTAGGCCAGTGCGGAGAGGCCGGATCGTACTTCAGAAAATATTGCCACAGCGAGTAAGCCACCGGCGCCAATCCCATGGGCGCGCCTGGGTGTCCCGAATTGGCTTGCTGCACCGCATCAATCGACAACGTCCGAATCGTATTGATGCAAAGTTGATCAAGATGTTCCTGGGTTGCGTTTGCTCCGGCGGCCGATTCTGTTACCCGTTGCATTGATCCTGCCATTTGGATACTCCTCGCATTGGTTCTGCCCTTTGGATGCTGCTCCTCTGAAAAGGGAGCAGAAATTGTACTGCAAAAGGAAGGGGGTGTCTGCCGGGGTTTATGCCGAGAAAACTTTGCAAAAATGGTGCGGCTGGTCGGAGTCGAACCGACAACGGGGAAATCCCCAGCGGATTTTAAGCCCGCCGCGTATGCCAATTTCGCCACAGCCGCACCGGCTGTATACGCGGCGACAACAGAATACCATGCCAACGGAAACTGGCGGAGGCGCAGCGGCGGCTGGGCGCGCATTAGCGGATAGGCCGCAGTCGCCACATGGCAACTTGCCGCCGTTGCAGCGCGCTCTAAAATTGAGGAAGCAGCTCCTTCACCATGATTGGCGCAACGGCCACAATCACCGAAGTTTCCTCTGCACCGGCGGACCTGGCTGGAGAACGGCAAAACCTCGTCTTGGTTTGTCTCGGCCTCGCCCTGCTGGTTGTGGCTGTGTATCTGCCGGCGCTGCATAACGGCTTCGTGAATTATGACGATCCCGAATATGTGACGCACAATGCGCACGTCTTGCAAGGAATCAACTGGGAAAGCGTGAAGTGGGCGTTCGGTACCCAAAGAACGGTGGCGAATTGGCATCCGCTGGCGTGGCTTTCGCACATGATTGATGTGCAGATCTTTGGTATCAGCCCGTGGGGCCACCACCTCGTCAATGTATTGCTTATGGCGGTGGATACCGTGCTGCTGTTTCTGTTCCTGATGGGCGCCACCGAAAAATTGTGGCGAAGCGCCGCCGTTGCCGCGCTCTTTGCCGTTCATCCACTCAACGTGGAGCCCGTGGCGTGGATTGCCGAGCGCAAGCAGGTCCTTTGTCTGTGCTTTTTGTTTCTTGCGTTGATTGCTTATACGCGATACGCAAAACGCCCCGGCGCCGGCCGCTACTGCATCGTAGCCCTGTGTTTTGCCCTGGCCTTGATGGCCAAAGTGATCGCCGTCATCCTGCCTTTTGCTCTTCTGCTTCTCGATTATTGGCCGTTCCAACGATTTTCCCGCAGGCGCGAAGAGGGGGCGGGGAACTTCTGGAAGTCGCTGCTGCTTCTCACCCAAGAAAAGATCCCGCTTTTTCTGCTGACCGCTGCGGCCACCTGGATTAATCTTCGCGCGCAGCGGAGCGAAGGCGCCGTGGCTGTGGCCATGCCGTTCCTCTGGCGGCTGAAAAATGCGGTATATGCCTATGCCTGGTATTTGGGCAAGATGGTTTGGCCCACGCGGCTAGCCGTGTTTTATCCGCATCCCCAGAATCATCTGGCCCTTTGGCGAGTCGCGGCCGCTGCTATCGTTCTCGTGGCCATCAGCGCCTACGTTTGGCGACACTTCGCAGAAAAATATCTGACCGTTGGCTGGCTTTGGTATCTGGGCACCGCGTTTCCTAGCATTGGACTGATTCAGGCCGGCCGGCAGGGCATGGCCGATCGCTATGCGCAACTGCCCTTGATTGGCATCTTCGCGGCTGTGGTGTGGTTCGTTGCAGATGCGTTCGCGCGCGAGCCTAAGCGCAAACTTTCACCGGCAATGGCGGGCGCCGCCTTCTCCGTGATTCTGCTGGCTCTCATGCTGGTGACGCACCGCCAAATCGCTTACTGGCAAGACAGCGAAACGCTGTTCACTCACGCCTTGCAGGTGACCACCCACAATGGCACCGCCGAAAACAATCTAGGCGTCGCCTTGATGGAAAAAGGTGACATGGCCGCAGCGTTCCCGCATTTGCTGGCCGCGGTTCAATATTCGCCCGATCTGGGTAACGCACATTACAACTTCGGCGTTTTGCTCCAACGTCAAGGCCACTTACCGGAAGCCGCGAACGAATATCGGCTGGCGATTGCCCGGGCAGGCGAGGTGCAAGAAGCGGCACAGGCGCACAACAACTTGGGCGTGATTTATCTGAGCCTGAATAATCTGCCTGACGCGATGGGCGAGTTCGCTAAAGCCCTCGCACTCAATCCAAACGAGGTGAACAGCTACCTCGCTCGGGGCACCATCGAATTCCGGCTCGGGAAGTTCGACGACGCGATCACCGATTTCACGCAAGCCGCCGCGCGCTCTCGCTCTCCCCTAGCGTTGTATTGGTTGGGGCGCGCCGAAGAAGCAAAAGGCGATTTTCCCCGGGCGAAAGGCGCCTATCAGGCCGCCCTACAGTTAGCCCCCAATATGCAGGAGGCCCGCACTCAGTTGGACTCGTTGCGAGCTTTGACCGGCCAGTGACCACTCGAGCCGTATTTGCGTCCTAGTTCGGCGCAAATTTCAAAAGTGCGTCCGTAATCAACACATTAGGAGAGAGTTACATGCTGTATGAAGCGTGACAAAAGTCACAGCGCCTTGTGACTGCTCCCCGTAACCTTCCTACGAGGTTGCATTTCATGGCTACCCAGGTCCCTTTGATTCCCGATAACCCCAAGCTCCCACTTGCCGCTGCCCCCGCCGTTACACCTACGAAGCCGGTTGCCAAGCCAAAGAAGAAGCTGATTCGTCGCACGGACGTGGACCGCTCTCAAGTATTTCGCCGCAGCTTCCAGGCCGCGTTTTTGGTGCTGAATCTCTGGCTCGGAACCCAATTTTATTTCTGGGTACGCCAGTTCGAAGTGGGCACAATCGATGCTCAGTTGCATAGGCCCTCCGGAGTGGAAGGCTGGTTGCCCATCGCTGGAATGATGAACCTGAAGTATTGGTTGGTCAGTGGCGATCTGCCTCCAGTCCATCCTGCCGCCCTGTTTCTGCTGCTCACCTTCCTGGCCATGGCGTTTCTGTTCCGCAAAGCATTTTGCAGCTGGCTTTGCCCCGTCGGCACCATCTCCGAATATCTCTGGCGCGCCGGCAAAAAAATGTTCAAGCGCAATTTCAACCTGCCGCGCTGGCTCGACCTGCCGTTACGCGGGTTGAAATATTTGCTGCTGGGATTTTTCGTGTGGGCCATTTCCAGCATGTCGGCCGCGGGAATTCGCGATTTCATGCAGAGCCCCTACGGACTCATCGCGGACGTTAAAATGCTGAACTTCTTCCGCCACCTCGGGGAGACTGGCCTGATCGTGCTCGGCATTTTTGTCGTTGCGTCGGTATTCATCCAGAACTTCTGGTGCCGCTTCCTTTGCCCCTATGGCGCGCTGCTCGGACTGACTTCGTGGCTAAGCCCCACGCGCATCCGGCGAAATACGGAAACCTGCATCGATTGCGCGAAATGCACGAAAGCCTGCCCGGCGGCCCTGCCTGTCGATAAACTCGTACAGATTCGCTCGGTCGAATGCACCGGCTGCCTCGAATGCGTCGCGGTTTGCCCCGCGCAAGATGCGCTCTCGATGAGCTTGCCTAGCCTGATCGCGCCGAAAACGAACAGGCACCTGCCGGCATGGGCCGTGGCCGCCGGCATTGCCGTTTTGTTTTTGGGCATGACCGGATTGGCCAAGGCCACCGGACACTGGAATTCGTCTATCCCCACAGCGGTTTATCAGCGGCTGGTTCCTAATGCGGATCAGGCTGCGCATCCCATGCCGGGCAGGTGAACGCACATGACTACAGCGCCGCAATTGCATACCCATCAAATGCCCGCCGCGGAGGTCTTGCGCCTCGGTGATCTGGTCAACTATCAGGAAGGAACGGTGGTCAGTCGCACGCTACTCAAGCACGCCACCGGCACGGTGACCGTTTTCGCCTTCGACGCGGGACAAGGCTTGTCCGAGCATACGGCGGCTTTTGATGCTCTGGTCCACATGCTCGACGGCAAGGCCGAAATCATCATTTCCGACAAACCGTATCGCCTTGAAGCGGGCCAAGCCATCCTGCTCCCGGCCAATCGCCCTCACGCACTGGCGGCACTCACCCCGTTCAAAATGTTGCTCACCATGATTCGCTCCTAAGCAGCTAGCGCGCATTCTCATCAGGCACGACTTTCGACTAGACCATACACGGCCTTCGACCTGCGTTGTCATCCTGAGCCCGCGTAGTTTGCGGGCGAAGGATCTCACCGTACAGTTTTGGCTCGATGTCCACGGCAAGCACAGTGTGCATTATCCAAGCACCGGGTGAGAAATGCAGGCACATCTGTGCCGACCGTCACCCGAATCGCTCCCGCTCTCTGTGATATAAAAACGGTTTGCGAGACCGCCTGGAAAGTTGCTGTTGGTTTCCGCAAAGAGGGAGTGCCCTTCGTGAAAAAAAACCTTCGTGGTGCCGTGCTCGGATTAACCGCCGTCAGCCTTGCGCTTCTCGCTCCACTTGCGGTTGCCGCGCAATCCCCCGCGAACCCGGCTGACGCCAATCTCCCCGCCGTGCGCGTCTGGCAAGACACCATCGAGTTGCCCACCTACGAGGAAGGTCTGCCCGACGAGAATCCGCCTTTCGATCAGTTCGTCACCAACGACCGATACAACTACCCGTATACGATTCGCGAAAATCTGACCAATCACGTGGCCCCTCGCCAGTGGCGCGCCTTGCATCTCGAAAATGAGTACCTGCACTGCATCATTCTTCCTGACCTGGGCGGCCATCTCTATCGCTGCATCGATAAGCGCAACGGCGCGGACATGTTCTACGCGAATCCTTCGCTGAAGTTTGCGCGCATCGCCTATCGCGGCGTATGGGCGGCTTACGGCATCGAGTTCAACTTCCCCGTTTCCCACAATTGGATGACCGCTTCGCCGATCGATTTCTCGACCTCGGCCTATCCGGACGGCAGCAGCGCCTCGGTCTGGGTCCGGAATATCGACCGTGTTTACGGCATGGAGTGGTGCGTGCAACTCACACTGCACCGCGGCGAAGCAGCGTTAGAGCAGAAAACCACGCTGTACAATCCCGGAGCCGAGCGCCACCGTTTCTATTGGTGGACCAACGCCGGCGTCCAGGTTTGGGACGACTCGCGTCTGTATTACCCGCAGCAATTTTCCGTGTTTCACGGCTTCACGGATTTGGACACCTGGCCCGTGGACCGTAACGGCGTCGATCTAAGCGTCGTCGGCAATCATAAATATGGCGCCGTTTCGCGCTTCAGTTTCGCCAGCAATGAGCCGTATATGGGTGTCTATCATCCGAAAACGAATGCGGGTGTAGTGCACTACTCTTCGCGCAACGATCTGCCTTCGAAGAAGGTCTTCTCCTGGGGCAGCGATGCCGAAGGCCTGGGATGGCGCGAGGCCCTCTCCGATAATCACAGCGCCTACGTCGAAATTCAGGCCGGACTTTTCCGCAACCAGGAGACTTACGGCTTTCTGAACCCGCAGCAGGCCATTCATTTCACCGAGATTTGGCTGCCGATTCTGGAAATTGGCGGCATCAGTTATGCCAATGCCAACGCCGTTTTGAATCTCACTCGCACGCCAGCGAACAAACCGGGTACGACGGCACTCGAAGTAGCGCTCAACGTTGCCCACGAGTTTCCGCGCGCCAAGCTCGAGATTCTGGATGGCTCGCAAGTTGTCGCCACGGAATCGGTTTCGCTCACGCCGAAATCTACATTTCGAAAGCAATTTGCCGATTTGCCCGCCGCGAAAACCTACACGGCCAAGTTCACTGACGAATCGGGAAACGTCATCCTGAGCCACACCGAAGGCCAATACGATTTCCTGCCCAAATCCGAAGTGCCGAAGGAACTGCCTCCCGCTTATGTCTATCCACCGGCCGAGAAGCGCAGCGAAGGCGATTTTCTGGAACTGGGCACCGAGCAGGAACGCGACGGCCAAGTGTTAAAAGCGCTGGCCACCTATCGCGAAGGGCTGCAGCGCTATCCCGAAAGCGTGGTTTTGCATCGCGCCACCGGCCGCTTGGACGTCGGGCTCAAGCAATTCACCGACGCGGAAGCGCAACTCGCGCCAGTGCTCACGCGCATCAGCAACGACAAAGAAGCTTCCTACTACCTCGGGATGGCCTACGTGGAAACCGGCGAATGGGCCAAAGCCCGCCGCGCCTTCGAGGTCAGCGAACAATACGGCACGTTCCGCCCGCCTTCGCTGTTTGAATTGGCCGCGCTGGATGCCCGCAGCGGCAACCTCGCAAGCGCCGCCGCTAAACTGACCGCTGCCTACGCCGAGTTTGCGGACTCTGCTGAAATGCGTGAACTTGACGTGACTGTCTTACGCCACCTCGGCAACAGCACCTCCGCGAATGTGCAGCTTAGAAAACGCCAGCTGTCAGATCCTGCGGACACGTTTCTGCGCTACGAAGCTACGCTTCTCGGCCACGACGATCCCGCTCTTTGGCCGCACCTCGCCGCCGATCCCGAACGCATCCTCAACATCGCCGTCCTCTACATGCATTTCGGCTTCTACGCCGATGCCGTCGATCTCCTGTCGCGCAATTATCCCAGCGGGCCGGGCGTGGTGAGCGAACCCGGCATGCCCCGTCCCGAAGCCTATCCGCTCATCGCCTACTATCGCGGCTATTGCCGCGAAATGTTGCACCAGGATCCCGCTGCCGACTTTCACGCGGCTTCCCAAATGCCCACTACCTACGTGTTCCCGAATCGTCCGGAAACTTTCGACGTGCTCCAGCAGGCCATCAAGGCAAATCCCAAAGACGCCAACGCCCACGCGCTTCTCGGCTCTTTATATATGTCCGGCGGTATGGAAGAAGCCGCCATGCGCGAGTGGAATGCTGCGCGTGAATTAAATCCCGCGTTGCCCGCGCTTCTGCGCAATATGGGTTACACCGCGCTCTACTTGCATCAGCCGCCCGAACGCGCCATTCCGTATTTCGAGGAAGGCACCAAGTACGATCCGCAGAATCCCGAGAATTATCTGGGCCTCGAGCAGGCCTTGCGCGATGCCAAACGCTCGCCCGAGGAATGCGTCGCCGCGCTACAGAAATTCCCCGGCACGAATCCTCCCGCGCAGCTTATTTTTCAACTCGCGCGCGATTTAGCGGATGCCGGACGCTATGACCAAGCGCAAAAGCAACTGGCCACGCGCTTCGTTTCCCTCGAAGAAGGCGGAGCCAGCCAACTCGACGTGTACCTCGAGATCAAGCTGAAACAGGCCCAGAGCCTAGCCACAAATCACCACTGCGACCAAGCCCGCGCCCTGCTTCAGCATCTGAGCGACCCCGTCCCGCAATTGTCGTTGACTAAGGAAGCGCTGGCACTTGCTCTGCATTCCCCGCGCATCCAGAAGCAAATCGCCGAAGCGCAAGCTTCCTGCCCGAATTAATTAGAATCCACAGAATCTGCGTCATCGACTGTGGGGCTCGCTTTTAGACGGCCAGAGCTTCCTGTAGCCAGCAACTTGGGTCCTTTCAACACCGCCGATTGGTGCTGCGTCCGTCACTGTTGTGGAGTCGGATTTTCTTGCGCCTTTGCGGCCCGGTTTCGTCGTGCGGCTTCCGCAACACTGACATCAGATTGAGACATGTCGTTCATCTGAGACTGCTGAACCGCGGCCGAGGCCGGAGCAACTGCATTGGAACCCGGCGCTAGCTCGGCGTTCAGGGTGATCGAGCCACCGGCCAAGTTCATATCTCGTACCCAGTCTTGATAGCCGGACTTCCGAATGGAGATTGAGTGCTTACCTGCAGTCACATTTAACGTTGAAGGAGTATTTCCAACAAAGTTTTGGTCCAGATAAATATCGGCACCCACCGGGGCGGAGTTTACGGTTAAAGCACTGGGTGCCGTATTGACGGTCTGTGCCACCGTCTGAGGTGTTTGGAATCTCGCGGCATCGAGCTTCATGTCACCATTCACGAAGGTCGGAACTTCTGTGCCCTTTGGAACTGTAATGTCCTTTCCGTGCATCAACAGGAAAAGAGGAGCCGCAGGCCAAAAGACAATGGCCGCAGCAACGATCCCAATCGTCATGCCTCCAGTGTGCCCCCCTCCTTTGGCATCCTTGACGGCCCGGAGCGCAACTTTCTCACCGTCGACCAATCGTACGTAATCCATGACGATTTCGAGTTTTCCTCCTCGCGCCATGCGCCGCTTTGGTACGGCTTCGGTAACCGTACCTAATGCCGTGGCCCCTTTGGGGATCACGACGACGTTCCCGACCATGACATCCTCGAGAACCTCAAATTGCACACTGTCGTTCACATGAGCATCGGCCGAAGAAACTGTCTGTGCGATTCTTAGCTTAACTGGGGTCCCATCTTCCAAAGCAAACGGCGCAGAAGCAGTGGTTGAAGCGACTGCGGAGGGTTGTTGAGCTTCTGCGGCCGGAACGCAATTTGCCTGAGAACACAAGAGGAGAGAACAGAGAAACGGGCGACCTAGGAGCGATAGTTTGTTCATGTTTTGTCCTATGGAAAAGATTCTTTCTGGTCGTCGAACGTCCAAGTATTGGGTTAGCAATCGTCGGCCAACATGGTACTAACGTACTTAGATTTCTTAAGAGTAATTGACAGTTGGGAATGGGATTGCTAAAAATTGCGCACAATCTGGCTGTCTGCGGAGACCGCCTGCCCCTTCTGGAAAAGACTGGGTTACCCGACAGATTCAGTGTCTGCTCCAAAAAAAGGCGGTGCTGCTCGGCTGGGGGGAGGATGCAGCACCGCCTCAGGAATAAGGATACGGATCTCTGTCGGAAGATTCCGTTCCCTATCGAAACTTCACCCGCGTACGGTCAGCACCGGGCAAGTCGCTTTGGTCACCACGTTATACGCGATGGTTAGCGGCACATGCCCTGCCAGGCTCTTGCGCGCCTTCGCGCCCATCACGATCAAGTCGGCCTTGCATTCCCGCGCGGCGATCTGAATTTCATCGACCGCGGACCCGTAGGTGACCCGAAACTCCGGCTTGCACCAATTTTCGGTGCCCGGAGGCATCAGTTGCTTCATGCGCGCCACGTTGATCTCGCGCTGCCGCGCCACATTCTCGTCGGTGTACGCTGCCGCGCTCTCGATCACGTGCAGCAGCGTCAGTTGGGCATTGTGCTCCTGTGCCAAAGAGAAAGCGTGCGCCGCTGCTCTCTCCGCGCCGGTGCCAAAGTCGGTGGCGAACAGGATGTGGTTGAGTTCAATTTCCTTTTCGGAGGCGCCCTTCACCGCGGGACCCACCGTTAACACCGCGGTGGTTGCGCGGCGAAAAATTTCTTCGGCAACCGACCCGATCAGGATCTTCTGTACTTTGCCCCGGCCATGCGTTCCCGCCACGACTAAGTCAATTTCGTGCTCGTTGATCAGTTTTTCCAGAGTCGGCCAGACGTTGCCTTCCGCCATCAAAACTTCATGAGGCACGCCCCGCAATTTGCCGGAAATCAGAATGTCGGTGACACCCTCTTCTGCCGCTTGCCGCACTTTTTCATAGGTGGCCTGCGCCAATTGCGGTTCGGCAAACTGGAAGGGATCCGGGGTGATCACGTGAGTGAGATAAATGCGCGCGTCGTAACGCCGCGCCAGCGCAATCGCATAGTCCAAGGCTCGGTCCGACACTTCTGAAAAATCCGTGGTGACCAGAATCTTGGTGAGACTGATTCGTTGACTGCTGTCAACCTTCCTGAGCTCCTTGTGTTCCGCAACCTGCGGCATGACTTCCTCCTGAATTTAGCTGCAACGTTCACGCACTCAATACACGCTGATATCCCACTGGTAAGAGTGCACGTGCGGTACCACAGCGGCTTCCCGTACCTTCTTGCAAAGAAAGCAGTTGTCATCGAATTTTTTTGCAGCATTCCAACACTGGGCCAACTTCCGCAAATTCCTGCGCCGATTCACCTAAAAGTGTGGGAAATCCGCATCGCCAGATAGGCCTATGCGCTTCCTTCGTGGGAAAAGTTGCTGAAGTAGGAAGGACAAAAGAAAGGGCAGCGGTCAGCTTGTTCAGAAGCCCGTAATCCGGGCGTTCGCGTCGTGCACACGACGCTTTGTTGTAGTCTCGCTGACCGCTGCCAAAATCTTGTATTGTGGGCGTCCCTTTTTACGACGTATCCTTTCGAGCCTTCACCGCGAGCCCGACCGTCCTAAAAGGAACGCCCACTGCTCAGCCTTTTGACAATCGCTCCATTGCCTAATTGCTGAACGCGCTGAGATATTGCACCTGAGATTCCGTTTCGTTCCGATTTGCACAGGCCTGTAAGCCTCTGCAAATCAGTAAGTTAAAAATCCGCTTCCTCCGGCCAAACCAGAATTCGGGGCTTGCGTGCGAGTTTTCACACTTGCACGCGCAATCTCACGCACTCGCGTTTACACGTCACCTTGTTGAATTTCTCGACTACTGCGGGTTGGCGGGCGCCGCCGACTCTTCTTCTTCGGAATGCGATAGTCCAAATTTCTTCATCTTGTACCGCAACGCGTCTCGGCTGATGTTCAGCAGCTTCGCCGCTTTGATCTGGTTCCCGTGCGACTGCTGCAGGGCCAGCTCCACCAGCGCGTGTTCCACATCCTCGAGCGAAGTCCCACCCTCGGGTATCGACAGGGGAGGCAGCCGGCGTTTCCCCGGGGCTGGCGCAGGTTCGGCTGGCGGACTGAGCGCACTATCGGTCGCCACCGGGCCACCCCGCCCACTGGCCACCGAAAAGGGCAGGTCATCGGGCTTCAGCAACTTGCCCTCTTCCAGAATCATAGCCCGTTCCAAGGCATTCTTGAGTTCGCGGACATTTCCCGGCCAGTCATAGTTCATGATCAGCCGATTGGTCTCGTCCGAAAGCCCCTGCACCGCCTTGCGGAACTTGCGGTTATAGTGCGCCACAAAGAATTCCACGAGCGACGGGATGTCCTCTTTCCGTTCGCGCAAAGCAGGCAGGTAGATGGCAATAATGGCTAGCCGGTAATACAGGTCCTGCCGGAAACGGCTCTCGCGCACTTCCCGTTCCAGGTCTCGGTTCGAAGCGGCAATCACGCGCACATCCACCTGAATATCTCTTACGCCGCCCACTCGGCGAATCACCTGGTCTTCCAATACGCGGAGCAACTTGGCCTGCAACAACGGCGAAAGCTCGCCAATTTCATCCAGAAACAGAGTTCCGCCGTCGGCCACCTCAAACAGTCCCTTCTTCATGGCCTTAGCGTCGGTGAATGCTCCCTTTTCGTGCCCGAACAGCTCCGCTTCCATCAACGTTTCCGGTATGGCCGAACAGTTAATGGCGACGAAGGGTCGTTCGCCGCGCGAGCTGTGATAATGGATGGCCTTCGCCACCAGGTCTTTGCCCGTGCCGCTTTCGCCTTGAATCAGGATGGTGGTGGCTTCGCTGGCTGCCACCTTATAGACAAACTTCATCAATTCGGTAATCTTGCGGGACACGCCAATCACGTCGTGATAGCCCGCTCGCCGGCGCACTTCGTCGCGCAGTGATTCCACTTCGGTGCGCAGGGCACCGGCTTCCAGCGCGTTTTGCAGGGTCACGTTCAATTCTTCGAAATTAATCGGTTTGCTGACGAAATCGTAGGCCCCCAGGCGCAGTGCGGTCTTTACGTCATCCAGTTGGGGGTCCGCGGTCATCATAATGATGCTGCGGGTCTCTCCCGCTTGTTTCAGCTTTTCCAGAACTTCAATGCCGCTCAAGTCCGGAAGGTGCACGTCCAGAAGCACCAGATCGACGGACTCAGCTTGTAGGGAGCGCAGCGCGGCTTCTCCGTTTTCCGCTTCGATCGTCTGATAGCCAAACTCCGAACACTTTTGGTTCAGCGCCCAGCGCACCAGTTTTTCATCGTCGACGATTAAAATTCGCTTTTGGGCCATCCTCTTACTTTACCATTAAATTAGTGTCCGGAAGCCTTTGCCCTTGCTGGCTTTAACGGGTGCAGCGGCAGCCATATTCTAAACTGCGAGCCCTTTCCTGGGGTACTGGTGACCTCGATTCTTCCGCCATGCGATTGCACGATACTGTTCGCCAACGATAACCCCAATCCCGTGCCTTCATTGCGCGTGGTGAAGAACGGCTTGAAGATGCGCGGCAACGCCTCGGGGGAAATCCCTCGCCCGGTGTCGGAAACCTGGATTACCGCGAATCCCGGTTCCTCTTTCAATCCCAAGCGCACCTGGCCCGTCCCCGAAATCGCTTGAATGCCGTTCAGCAACAAATTCAACACCACTTGTTGAATCAGCGCTTGATCGTGCTCCACCAAGGGCAGCGCCTCATTGGATTCGAACAAAATCTGGATCGGCTTCGTCATCACCTGCTGCCGGGCCATAAACACCGCCTGCTCCGCGGTTGTATTCAAATTCGCGGCATGAATATTCGGTGGCCGTGGCCGCGCGTAGGAGAGCAGGTCATTCAATATCGCTTGAATGCGCAGAATTTCCCGTTGCACTTCGCCGATCACCCCTCGGCTCGGGCTATTCGCGGGCAGTTCCTTGCCCATGATGTCGACCACTCCGGCAATCCCCGCCAGCGGATTGCGTATCTCGTGCGCCAATCCTGCCGCCAATTCACCCACCGTCGCCAGATGCTCCGCGCGCGCCATTTCTCGGGTGTGCAACTCCTCAATCTCTTGCCGGTTCTGATCCAGCGTCTCCACCATGGCGTTAAACTGCCGCCCTAATTGCCCGATGTCGTCTTCGCGTTTTGCAAACGCCACCCGCGCAGTGAAGTCTCCCTTTTGCACTCGCCCGATCGTATCCATTAATTCTTCCAGTGGCCGCTCCACCAATACCAACAACACTGCCAGCAGCACGAAGCACAACACAATCGCGAAAAACACAGCCGCGATCAGCGCCCATTTCACGTTCGGCGCTTCGTGGGACCGCAACACCGCATGGGTCGCCAGGATGCCCAGCGCCAGCACCGAAAGGATGGGGATGAAGACTTTCCACTGCCACCGGATGCCCGTGGCCCAACGCACGAAATAGGGCAGGTTCATCCCCGTATCACATCAAAGAACGCGCCTGCCTGGCAAGTCGCCTGCTCGGGCATTGGCTCGCTGGTTACGGTAAGTACGTTACGGCACATCGCGCTCACGATTTGGTCTCGAACACTTTGGGGTGCTCTAAAATCGAAGACATTCGTCTTTGGGTTCGCGCGTTTTCGAACATTGTTCCGTTGCAGTGGAGGTGCGTGTGGCTTCTCCCGATTCCTTCGATCTGGTGGTCATCGGCTGCGGTCCCGCGGGCGAAAAGGGCGCCGCGCAAGCCGCCTATTTCGGCAAACGCGTTGCTGTCATTGAGCGCGCCACCGACGTCGGTGGCAGTTGCATCAACACCGGCACGGTCCCCAGCAAGACCCTGCGCGAGTCCGCCCTCTATTTCTCCGGATTGCAGCAGCGCGGCCTCTACGGCATCGATTATTCCCTGAAGGAAAATCTTACCGTACACGATTTCATGCACCACGAGCGAGCGGTGGTGGAAATGGAACGCGCGCGCATTTTGCGCAATCTGGAGCTTCACAACGTTCAACTGATTCGTGGCCACGCTTCCTTCAAAGACAGCCACACCGTGAGCGTCGCCAATTTTGAAGGCACGAGCGCCATTCAAGGAGAGGTGATCCTCATTGCCACCGGCTCCAAGCCGCATCGCCCGCCGGAAATCGCCTTCGACGATGTGCATACCTTCGACTCCGACACCTTTCTTCACATGGATCGTATCCCCAAAAGTCTCGCAGTGATCGGCGGCGGCGTGATCGGCTGCGAATACGCGTCCATTTTCATGGCCTTGGGTGTGGACGTCACCTTGGTCGATGGTCGCGATCAGTTGCTGCCATTTCTCGACACGGAAATTTCCCGCCGTCTGCGCGACCGTTTCCTCGCTCTGGGCATGCATCTCTGGTTCAACGAGCGCCCGGTCAAGGTGGAAAACCACCGTTGCGGCGCGCGTCTGCACATGAAAAGTGGCAAGACTCTCGAGGTCGAGGCCGCCCTGTTTGCTGCAGGCCGGCGTGCTGCTGTCGATAGTCTGGCGCTCGAGAAAGCGGCGCTCACCCTGAACGATCGCGGATACATTCCCATCGACGAAAACTATCGCACTTCCGCGGCACACATCTATGCGGTCGGCGACGTCATCGGTTTTCCTGCCTTAGCCTCCACTTCCATGGAGCAAGCCCGCGTGGCCGTGTGCCACGCTTTCGGTCTGAAGTACAAACAGCGCGTTGCCTCGCTTCTGCCTATGGGTGTCTATACCATTCCGGAAATTTCCGCCGCGGGCGAAACCGAAGAATCGTGTAAGGAGAAGGGAATTGACTACTGTGTTGGCCGGGCTCTTTATGAAAACAATGCTCGCGGCCACATCACCGGCGACACCGCCGGCATGCTCAAGCTGATTTTCCGCCGAGACGACCGCAAACTCCTCGGCGTCGCCATGATCGGCGAATCCGCCACCGAACTCATCCACATCGGCTTGATGGTCCTCGATAACGGTCTGACCATCGATGAATTCATCGAGCAGGTTTTTAATTATCCGACGCTAAGCGAAACCTACAAATACGCCGCCTACGACGGCCTCGGCAATCTCTCCGGCCACAAACTCCGCGAAGGCTGACCAGCGCCTTCCTGTGCCGCGCATGTCGCGGTGCGCATCGAAGCTCACGGAGGACAGTCATGCCTTTCGTGCGCATTTCCCTTCGCCACGGCACATCGCCGCAATACCGCAAAGCCATCGCCGATGGCATTCATCGCGCCATGGTCGAGGCCCTGGCTGTGCCTGCCGACGATCGCTTCCAGGTGATCACCGAGCATTTGGCGGAAGACTTGATTTACGATCCACACTATCTCGGCATCGATCGCACAGATGCCGTGGTCTTCGTACAAATTACGCTGAGCACCGGCCGCAAGCCGCAACAAAAGCGCCATTTCTATAAACGCGCTGCGGAACTTTTAGCCGAGTCTCCCGGGATTCAACCTCAAGACTTGCTCATCAATTTGGTGGAAGTGAGTTGGGAAAACTGGTCCTTCGGCAAGGGCGAAGCACAATACATGGACGCTTGAAAAGGCGTCGTTCTTTGCTTTCGTCGAACCACAACTTGCTGTACATTTTTCGGATGCTTCGTGCACGCGTGCTGATTACCTTGTTCGTGCTGGTGAGTCTTGCGGTGCTCCTCGCCTTGCCCACCCGTTCGAAAATGAGCGCAACTTCGCCCACTTCCTATTTGGGCTTCGACTTGAACGATTACCCCGGCGACGACGGCCTCCCC
Source organism: Candidatus Sulfotelmatobacter sp. (assembly GCA_035524015.1). Lineage (GTDB taxonomy): Bacteria > Acidobacteriota > Terriglobia > Acidiferrales > UBA7541 > Acidiferrum. The sequence continues at coordinate 18,558 of DATKPS010000049.1, read as the reverse complement.
ATCCTGCGCAAAACTTTTGCCTTCACTGGCTATTGGCTCAACGCTCCTCCGGGCGAGAAACACACCAATTGGCTCGGCAAGCGTGCGCTGGTGCAGTCCCACGGTTTTGGTTTTGTGGTGCTTTTTAATGGCCGCTTGAGTCGCAACTTGAAATCGTCCCAGGACGCGAAACGCAAGGGCGCGCTCGACGGTGAAAATGCTTCCAAACTCGCTCGTCAGGAAGGTTTCCCGTCCGGCACGATTGTTTTTCTGGATATCGAAGAGGGTGGCCGCCTAACCGACGCTCACCATGATTACGTAAATGCCTGGATCGATGCGCTGACCAAACAAAATTTCCGAACCGGAGCCTATTGCTCCGGCATGCCGGTGAACGACGGCGACGGCCAAACCATCACCACGGTGCAGGACCTGCACAATCATCTGGGCCCTCGCAAACTGGTTTTGTGGGTCTTCAACGACGCTTGCCCGCCTTCGCCCGGCTGTGGTTTCCCGCAAGCCCCGCCGCCTCCAGCCCAATCCGGCATTTCCGACGCGGCACTCTGGCAAATCTCGCAATCGCCTCGCCGCAAAGAATTCACCGCGCAATGTGCGAAGACGTACGACAAGGACGGAAATTGCTACGCCCCCGGCGATACCAGCCACAAGTGGTTTCTCGACGTGGACGTAGCCACCACGGCAAATCCTTCGGCGGCGCAGTGATGGAGCGGGCTAGGTCCGCTCCATTCTTACGATGCAGGCCGCCGCTCAGATCTGGCCCATCCCGCCATCTACGTTAATTTCCACGCCGGTCACGTAGGAGGCGTCCGAAGAAGCCAGGAACGCCACTACTCCCGCTACCTCTTCCGGTTGCCCCAGACGCTGCATTGGCACTTTTGCCTTTAACTGATTGGCAAATTCGTCGATGGCCTGTTGCGGCAGACCAGTGCGGCCAAAAATCGGCGTAATGATCGGGCCCGGAGCCACGGTGTTGACGCGAATATTGCGCGCAACCAGTTCGGCGGCCGCTGTCCTCGCCACCGAGCGCAGTGCCGCTTTTGTCGCGGAATACACGCTGGCTCCCGGCATTCCCGTTTGTCCGGCGACGCTAGTGTTGAAGATGACCGAAGCGCCGTCGTTCAAATGCGGCAGTGCCTTCTGTAACGTGAAATATGCGCCCTTGATGTTGATGTCAAACTGCTCGTCGAACAAAGCCTCCGGCGTTTCCGCCAGCGGCACAAACTTGGCCACGCCCGCGTTCACGAATAACACGTCGAATTTTCCGAGCTTGCGCTGCACTTCGTTCAAGAAACGTTCGGTCTCGTCCGCTTTCGCCGTGTCCGCCTTTACCGCAACCACGCCATCTCCCAGAAACTTCACCGCTTCTTCCAGCGTTTTCTGGTTCCTTCCGGAAATGGCCACTTTGGCCCCTTCCTCCAGGAAACGTTTCGCCGTCGCCAGGCCGATGCCGCTGTTGCCGCCGGTAACCACCGCCACTTTGCCTTCCAATCGTTTCATAGAAAACCTCCGCCCTCGTGGGGCTGAAAACTCGGGTATCATTCACTTCGAAACTTTGATGAATGTCTAAATCATTGGTTACATAATTTTGTCTTTTGCCTGGCCGTTTTCCACCAGTTTGGTTACACTCGGCTTACCCATGAACCGGCAAAAGGTGGAACGTATCTCCAGGGCCCTTGCGGATGAAACACGCCTGCGTATTTTCGAAGCCATCACCTCCGGCGAGCGCATCAGTTGCAGCGAACTGGTTTCCATGCGTGGGGTTACGCCCGCCACGGTTTCGCATCATCTTCGCATCTTGCAGGATGCCGGCCTCATCGCTTGCCGCCGCGAAGGCCAATTCGTTTACAGCCACGCCAATCCCGAAGCGCTCGCTGAATACACACACGAGCTCACAGCATTAACGCGCAAGAAGAACAAGAAAAAGAAATAGCCGCAAAAACAGGCCTATCCGTTTGCAGCGTGCCTTTTTGGGGCGCCAGATGAGATGGTTTTTGTTGAGAGGCACTGTCAGGGCACGACTTTAGTCGTGCCGCAGCTGGGCAAAAGTACTGCGGCTTCAGCCGCTGAGGGCATATTCTTGATTCAGTCGTAAGAGTTTGCGGAAAAGCCGGACAGAAACCTCAGGGCCTAATCAGTTGGTAGGATTTTCCGGAAAGTGCTGGTAGGGAAGCCGCACGCCATCCACCACGATTTGGTCGGCGCGAATCGCTGTGGGCGCCTCGAACCCGGCCGCCCCGCCCGCGGCCACGTAATCATCCTGATCCACGCCGTCACCGCTAACACCCAATCCGCCCACCAGAACGCCGTTGCGGTACAGCCCAACGCTGCCCGGAAAAAACACAATGCCGCTCTTATTCGTGTTCGGTGGCCCGCTCTGAAATCCTTGCGTACACGGATTCGCCACGTCCTGCGCGTACAAATTGAAAAACGGTCCGGCGACGCTGCTGTTCTGTCCCGGCGGGAAGAGCGGTTGCGCTCCATAGCCGATGGTGCGATTCGTCACCGCCGTACCGACGGGCACTTGATTCAAATCCGCCGCGGTTCGTAAAGTGCTGTTGAAATACACCATGTTGCGCGCCTTCGTTGCTGCCACGTCGATACTGAACACCGTGGCATCCGGCATGCGCTGCAACCCGATCAGGGTGCCGTCCAGGTCGGAAACTGCGATCACCATTCTCGCCCTCGAACCGATCGGCAACCGGATCACTGCGCGCGTCTGGTTCGCGGTGGCCTCCGCGCTGTTCAGTATCCCTTGCACGTCGCTGGCGCTTAACCCGCCGATTGGCCCCGCCACGGGCGTAATCAAATCTCCTTCGGGTGGCTGACCGGAGCTGGCCAGCGGTCCCACCAGAAAGGTTCCCGTGAATGTCCCTGGCCCTACGCCGCTGGGCGCGGTCGTTTGACTTACGAAGGGAAGTGCAATGCCATTAAGAAAGACCACGCCCGGCGATGCCGGTGTCGGCCCAAACCCATTCGACGTTGCCGCAACGTACGCCGCATATTCGGCGATATTTGCGGAGGCCCCTGCTACTCCCACTCCCCCGACAACCACGCCACTGCGAAAAATCGGTACGCCTCCGGGATTCACTGCGCTCGCATCGCTATCTTGCAAATCGGCTTTCCCCGTGATTATGCCGAGGCCGGGCCCTCCGCCCAGCGCCAGCGAAGGTTGCACCGCCTGCCCCGCCACATAATTTGTAGTCAGTGTGCATCCACGATTTGTATTCTCGATTCCATACAACGGCGCATTGCTGGCGTTCGCCACACCCGGCGGAAAATGAATCCCGCTGATGAACCGCACCGTGCGCGACGACAGCGGCGCCTGATCGTTGCTGAAATACGCCGCAGTTCGTGCCAGTGCCACCGCCAGATCATTCACATTCACCGTGGTGCCAAAATTTCCCGTCGCTGTCGTTCCCGCGCTCGGCTCGCGATACACCGCCAACACAGTACCGCCGCGATCCACCACCGCAATCACCATGCTGTCTACATTCGCCGCTTGCGCTGCTGCCTGCACGATGTTCTGCGTGTCAGTGATACTGAGGGGAGCCGCTGTCGGGGTCGTGGCCGGAGTGCTGGTCTCGCTGGAAGACGAGGGCGAACTCACGCTGCCGCACCCTACCAACAGAATCGTGAGTGCAGCCGCCAGGCCCAGGGCAAGGAGCACTCCAAACGCCAGGGTTTTCCGGCGATGCAGATACGCTTGGCGGGACTCCACCGGTTTTCGCAGGACGTGTTCCATGAGGGCTCACTTTGTTGGTAACACGCGCTTTCGTAGCCCCACAATTAGCAATCTGCGCACACACCGCCAAACGGTGACCCCTGCCGGGTACGTTACTGTCTATTCGCAGCTTGCCCGGAAAAACGTTGCCGTTGCGCGCGGAATCCGGTGTAGTGGATTTAGATCGCCAAGCCGTCCTTTGCCATCGCTTTTTTGAACTGAATGCGCCTTTCCGCTCCGTTTAAGACGCACGCTCCTGCGGCGATTTGCCTCTTCCTCGCCCTCGCTCCAGCGCTTCTCCCGGCGCAGTCTCCCGATTCTCCGCAGGCTCCTTCGGTCCAAATCTCCAAGCAGCCCGCTCCGCCGCAGCGCATCCCTCGGGAACAGGCGCTCACCACTGCGGCCCTCGAGGGCACCGTGCGCGAACAAGTTTCTGCTTCGGCTTTGCGTCCGATCGCCGCTGCGCAGCTTTCCCTGCGTAACACGCAAACCAATCAAACGATCTCGGCCGTCTCTGCCGGTGATGGCCTCTTCCGGATTTTTCCCCTCGTCCCGGGGACCTACGAACTTCACGTCCGGGCTGCCGGCTACGCCGAATTATCTGTACCTGCGCTCTCGCTCAACGCCAATGAAGTGCTCACCCTGGAAATCCTCCTTGTCCCGGTCGCGAACTCCGCTCTTACTTCGCGCCTCCCGCGCCAGCCCGAACTCGGCCCGCCGCTTCCTGCGCAAGCGGTTCCCGCCACGGGCAGCTACCGCGAATTTCGTCATCGCCTCGACGCCGATCCCAACTACATCCTCGAACTCGCTCCCGAGGTTCTCCCGCCCGCCGCCGACGTTTACAACACTGTCCCTGACCGCTGGCAACTTCCCCAGCCCAGCTACCGCCGTTATCCCGCAAACGACGAATCCATCTACGCCAAGCCGCACTGGTACGATCCCTTCAATCACAACCGTTTCAAAGGTGACCAACCCATCTGGCCCGAACTCTTTGGTCAACAGGTTTTTCTCGATGTCACTGCCACCGCCGAAACTTTTCTCAATCCCCGTTATCTCCCGACTCCCACGGACATCAGCCCCGCGCGCCCCGGCACTTCGAATTTCTTTGGCGATGGCAACCAATTTTTCCTCGACCAGACCTTCAGCGTTTCCTTCGATCTTTTCCATGGCGATACCTCCTTTAAGCCGGTCGACTGGCGCATTCGCGTCACTCCCGAACTTAGCTTGAACTATCTCGACGTGCAGGAACTGGGCATTGTGAACGTCAACCCGCAGAAAGGCACCACCCGCTTCGATGATCACGTCGGCTTGCAGGAAGCTTTCGTCGAAGTGAAACTCCACGACCTTAGTCCCAATTACGATTTCGTTTCCGCCCGCGCCGGTATCCAGCAATTCAACGCCGATTTTCGTGGGTTCCTTTTCGTCGACCAGCAGCCCGGTCTGCGTATCTTCGGCAATTGGGACAGCGACCGCTTCGAATACAACGCGGCTTACTTTAATCTTCTCGAGAAAAATACCAACAGCGAGCTCAACAGCTTTGCCCTTCGCCAGCAGCAGGTCGTTCTCGCCAACCTTTATTGGCAAGACTTTTTTTTCCCCGGCTACACTGCCGAATTTGTCGGCGCGTGGAACAAAGACGACCCCAGCATCCACTTCAACGACGACGGTTTTCTCGTTCGGCCCGCTCCTATTGGCAATGTTGTCAATCAGGGTGTCGGTTTCATCCCGCATGGCATACGCGTCGGCTATTTTGGCTGGCTCGGTAGCGGACACATCCGCCGCCTTAATCTCACCCACGCGTTCTACGAAGCCGCCGGCGAAGACACCTTCAATCCCATCGCTGGCCGCAAAGTCACCGTCAATGCGCAAATGGCCGCCGTCGAGCTTTCCTATGACAAGGACTGGATTCGCTACCGCGTGTCTTCCTTCTACGCTTCGGGCGATTCCGATCCACGCGATGGCCGCGCCAACGGCTTTGATTCCATCGTCGACCTGCCCAACTTCGCCGGCGGCATTTTCAGTTTCTGGAATCAGCAGGCCATTCGCCTCACCGGCACCGGCGTCAACCTTACGCAGGAAGGCAGCCTGCTCCCCGATATGCGCACCGATAAGTTCGAAGGCCAAGCCAACTTCGTCAATCCGGGTATTTTCCTGGTCAACGCCGGCGCGGATTTCGACATCACTCCCAAGCTTAAAGGCTTTGCCAATTATAATTTTCTGCGCTTCATGCGCACTGAACCGCTGGAATACGTACTGTTCCAGGCCCCCATTCACCACACCATTGGCAGCGATCTCGGCTTGGGCGTGGAGTATCGTCCGCCGCTCTCCGAAAATCTCGTGCTCAGTGGTGGCGCGTCTATGCTCCAACCCGGCCAGGGTTTTCGCGATATTTATACTGGGCACACGCAATTTTCGGTTTTTGCTTTGGCGAAGTTGCTGTTTTGAAGGATCACGCGATGCTGCGTTTGCGAAATCTTCTGAAATGTCTGTACACCTCGGCCGCAACTGTTCCCGGAAAAACTCTGTTCTTTAGGAGCTGGGGCGTCCCGAGCCAGTGTGAGAATTCATGGTTTTCGTCAGGGCACGGCTTCAGCCGTGCCGTCACTCAGGCGGGATCACTGCGGCTTCAGCCGCTGAGGGTCTCCTCGTTGGTTCTCAACCTACGCCAACATTTCCTCGTGCTGCTCTTCGCGGCCATCGCGTTCTTCCTTCTTTGCTTCGGCGCGCACACCAATTCTCTCCGCGCCGCCGATGACGAGTCCATTTCCGTCCCAAGCCAGTCCCAAGCCGAGGCCGATCGCAAATCCGCGGGCTGCGTCACTTGCCACACCGCAACCGACGAGCCCACCATGCATCCTTCGAAAGCCGTGCATCTCGGTTGCACCGACTGCCACGGCGGCGACCCCACCGCGGCCATCGCACCAGGCCTCACCCCGAATTCCCCCGAATACGCTGCCACCAAGGCGAAGGCTCACGTGCAACCACGCAATCCATTCTTCAAAAACCGCTCTACGATTCCCGAGCGTGCCTACACCGAATGGCTCAAGGAGTCGGCGGAGTACATCCAGTTCGTGAATCCCGGCGACCTCCGCGTCGCGCCGCAAACTTGTGGCCGCACCGGGTGTCATCCCAGCGAAACCCGCGCCGTTTCCACCAACATGATGACCCACGCCGGGCTCCTCTGGGGCGCCGCGCTTTATAACAATGGCGCCTTCCCCTACAAAAACACGCGTTTCGGTGAAAGCTACAACCGCGATGGCACACCGCAAACCATAAAAACGTTTCCTCCGCCGACGCCCGAAGAAACCCGCGATAAAGGCGTGCTTCCGGAACTCATCCCGCTCTTCCGCTGGGAACAATCTCAGCCCGGCAACCTGCTCCGCGTCTTCGAACGCGGCGGCGAAAAAAAATCCGAAATCGGCAATCCCAATCGCGAGGAAGACCCCGGCAATCCCAACGACAAACTCAGCGACCGCGGCCTCGGCACCGAACTGCGCACTGATCCCGTTTTCCTCGGCCTGCAAAAAACGCGCCTCCTCGATCCCGTCCTTTCCTTGCCTGGCACCGACGATCATCCCGGCGATTACCGCTCCAGCGGTTGCTCCGCTTGCCACGTTATTTACGCCAACGATCGCGATCCTTTACACTCCGGTCCCTACGCGCAATACGGCCACTCCGCCTACAGTGCATCCATCGATCCCACGATTCCCAAAAATGAGCCGGGCCATCCCATCAAGCACGCTTTCACGCGCGTCATTCCTTCCAGCCAATGCATGATTTGCCATGTGCACCCCGGCACGAACATGGTCACCACCTACTTCGGCCTCACCTGGTGGGACAACGAAATCGATTCTGAGAAAATGTATCCCGCCGAGCAACACAATCCCACTGAGGAAGAACGCTATCAATCCTCCTTGCGCAATCCGGAAGCTGCAGCCGCCCGCGGGCTCTGGGGTGACGAAAAGTTCCTGGAGCAAACCGGCAGCCCCGGATTCAACGCGCAACTAAAAACCACGCAATTCGCCGATTTCCACGGCCATGGCTGGATTTTCCGCGGCGTCTACAAGCACGACCGCAAAGGGAATTGGCTCGACAAAGATGGCAACACGATCGCGTTCGATGATCCCGAGCGCTTCCAGAAAGCGGTCCATCTCGCCGACATTCATCTCGAAAAAGGCATGCAGTGCGTCGATTGTCACTTTGCGCAAGACAATCACGGCACCGGCAAAATTTATGGCGAACCGCGCGCCGCGGTCGAAATCGATTGCATCGATTGCCATGGCACCATTCAGCACAAAGCCACCCTGCTCACTTCCGGTCCAGCCGCTGCCGATCCCGCGCGTCCTAGCGAACCTCGCGGCCGCCACCTCGAAGCCCTGCGCACTCCGTGGGGTCTGCGCCGCTTCGAATGGCGCGGCGATCAACTCTTCCAGCGCTCCATGACCGATGAGCACGCCGAGTGGGAAATCGTCCAGACCAAAGACACGATTACGCCGGGCAACACTCACTTCAGCTTGAAATCCTTTCGCGCCAAGCTCATGAGCAAAGACGGCATGGCGCTATCGCAACCTCCCACCGACGAGCAAAACCTCGCGCACGCCAATTCTTCTATGACCTGCTACGCCTGCCACTCTTCCTGGACGCCCACCTGCTTCGGCTGCCACCTGCAAATGACCGCCAACGCGCGTCGTCCCATGCTGCATAACGAAGGTCTGCTCACGCGGAATTACACCAGCTACAACTTTCAGGTCCTTCGCGACGACGCCTACTTCCTCGGCATCGATGGCACTGTCACCGGCCATCGCGTCGCGCCCGCGCGTTCTTCCTGCGCCGTGCTCGTCAGTTCGCAAAACGCCAATCGCGAATGGCTCTATTACACGCAGCAAACCATCTCCGCCGAAGGTTTCTCCGGCCAAGCCTTCAGCACCTTCGTCCCTCACACCGTGCGCGCCACGGAAACCAAGGAATGTTCCGATTGCCACGTTTCCGCCGCAAACGACAACAACGCCTGGATAGCGCAACTCCTCCTTCAGGGCACCAACTTCATGAATTTCATGGGGCGCTACATCTATGTCGCCACCGGCAACCACGGTTTCGAAGCCATTCCTGTCGCTGTGCACGACGAGCCCGAAGCCATCTATGGCAGCGATCTTCACCGCGTTGCCTATCCTGACGATTACAAAAAGTTCGTCGCCCGCAATCGTCAACTCACGGCCACCACCAGCCACGCAGGCACCGTCCTCGACATTCAGGCTCGCGGGGAGTACGCCTACGCGGCCACCGGAAAAGGCGGGCTCCGCATCTACGACATCGCCAACATCGATAACAAAGGTTTCTCCCAGAAGATGAGCACGGCGCCGGTTTCCCCTCTCGGCCAGCGCTTCTATCTGCCTACGAAAAATGCCGTGGCTGTTGCGTCGCCCACCACGCTCGGTGTCGACCCCTTGCGCACGCGCATTCCCGAAAATGAAGAGCAGCCCATCCATCTTCTCTACGGCTTCTTATATATTGCGGATAAAGAAGAAGGCTTGGTGATCGTTGGCAATCCCGATCTGAAATCGAAGAGCCCCGGCGTGGGCACGCTTCTTGATGGCGATCCCACGAATAATTTCCTCAAGCGCGCACTGGCTTTCAATCCCAACGGTGCATTAACCGGCGCGCGCCGCGTTACTATTGCTGGCACCTTTGCTTACGTCCTCACCGGCAAAGCGCTTGTGGTCGTCGATCTGGATAATCCGCTGGCGCCAAAAATCACCGCCACCATCGCTGCGCCATTCTTGAACGATCCTCGCGCCATCGCTGTGCAATTTCGCTATGCCTTCGTCGTCGACCATGACGGCATGAAAGTTTTGGACGTGACCGACCTCGCACAGCCCAAGCCGCAGCCCAATGTCCTTGTGCCTCTCGCGGATGCCCGCAACATTTATGTTGCACGTACTTACGCTTACGTTTCCGCAGGCAAGCAAGGGCTTGCCATCGTTGACGTGGAAACTCCCACGGCGCCCAAACTCGACCAGCTCTTCACCGCCGGCGGCCAACTCAACGACGTCAACGACGTGAAAATCGGCATGGTCGCGGGAAGCGCGTACGCCTTCGTCGCCGACGGCAAAAATGGTCTTCGCGTCCTGCAGATTGTTTCGCCCTTCGATGATCCCGCGCATTTCTCCGGTTTCAGCCCGCGACCCAAGCCCAAGCTCATTGCCACCGCGCGCACCAAGGGGCCAGCCCTCGCCATCTCGAAAGGAATCGACCGCGACCGCGCCGTGGACGAATCCGGCAACCAGCTCGCAGTCTTTGGACGCCGTGGCGCCCGCCCGCTCAATCACGCCGAATCCGATCGCCTGTACCTGCGGAACAGCCAGCTCTATACCGTCACCGACCAACCCGTCGAGCGCCCCAACTGATGGCTGTCACCTTTTGCCTCTCCACCATATTTATCGCTTTTTCTTCGCATCAATTCTTTTGCTGCTTGTCCCCACCAACCCCTTCCTTTCCAACGCCCTCTCACTCCTAACTTCTTGCCATCGAACCTTTTACCCTTTCGCCGCATCTTATACACAGATAACAAACCGTTGACGTTTTTCACGCATAGCACCCATTAAAATTATTCGTGGGTCGGCACCTTCCTCAGCGGTTAAGGTGTATTTGCGGGGAGTTTTTTCGAGTCGTCAGCACGGCTCGCGCTCGCCTGTAGCGGGCAGAAAGAGGAGTATTCACCCCTATGACGAAGAACTACCTTCTGGCCAGTGACTTCGACCAGACGCTCAGCTTCAACGATTCGGGTGTCGCGCTGAGCGAACTTATCGGTTTTCACAACTTCCACGACAAGGTGAAAGGCCTGTCCAGCATCAACCTCGTCCAGCAGGGCGCCGAACTGTCTTACCTGATCCTGCACGACCCCGATTTTCGCCGCGTTCGCCGCGAGCACCTCTTCGAAACCGGCAAGCGCATTCGCCTGAAGCACGACGTCAGTCTGTTTGCGCGTTCCCTCGACAATTTGTCCGACGGCTACAAAATTTCCTTCTACGTTATCTCCGCGGCGCCCCAAGAGATCATCCAGTCGGCGCTCGAAGGTATCGTTCCGCCCGACCACATCTTCGGCACCCGTTTCCGCTTCAACGAGCAGACCGGCGAAGTCGATTCCATCATCCACGCCTCCGCCGGTTGGGGCAAAATCGCGATTCTCGAAGAATTGCGTGCCGACCTCGGCATCAGCCACGATCACATCATTTATATGGGTGACGGCAGCTCCGATCTGCCGGTCATGATGCACGTCAATCAATACGACGGCCTCACCATCGCGGTCTCCGAAGCCAAATTCATCACCCGCGTGGCCCGCCGCACCGTCCTGAGCGACAACGCCATGAGCGTGCTCGTGCCGGTCCTCGAAGAAGTGTTGCGCTGGGATTCTCCCAAGATCCGCCGCTTCTTCGCCGAACGTGGTCTCACTCTTCGCGAGTGGGATAAAATGCGCACCGACATGCTCACCATCGAAGAAAGCACCCATCCCGCCCCCGCCGCGGCCCAGTAGCCTCGTTGGAGTGCGGGAGCCCAGCTCCCGCCGGTGCGCCCCCGCATCCGCGTCGCAACCCGCTCAGCGGCAGCCCTGCTGCCGCCACCGCGCAACAAAAAGCATGTCATCCCGAACGCAGCGAGGGATCCTTCTTCGATCTCTGCGTCTTGTGGGTACCCCACATCTTCTTCTTTCCCGTCACCCCGCACATCTTTCGCCCATCGAATTTGTTATTCTCGTGTTTCACTCTTGGAGGCAACGCATGTCCCGCAAAAACATCCTCATGCTCGTCGGTGATTACGTCGAAGACTACGAAGTCATGGTTCCATTCCAAGCCTTGCTCATGGTCGGCCACGACGTCCACGCCGTTTGCCCCGGCAAAAAATCCGGCGAAGTCGTCCGCACCGCCATTCACGATTTCGAGGGCGACCAAACCTACTCCGAGAAACGCGGCCACAATTTTGCTCTCAACGCTACCTTCGACGACATTCGCCCCGAGCAGTACGACGCACTGGTCATTCCCGGCGGCCGCGCGCCCGAATACATTCGCCTGAATCCGCGCGTCATCCAAATCGTCCAGCATTTCGCCAACGCGAAAAAGCCCATCGCCGCCATCTGCCACGGGGCGCAAGTCCTCGCCGCCGCCGGTGTCCTCCAAGGCAAAAACTGCAGTTGCTATCCCGCCGTTTCTCCCGACGTCATCCGCGCCGGTGGCACCTTCGCCGACATCGCCATGACCGATGCCGTCGTCGATGGCAACCTGGTCTCCGCTCCCGCCTGGCCCGCCCATCCCGCCTGGCTCTCCAAGTTCCTAACAGTCCTGGGCACCCGTATCGAACTGTAATCCGCACCCGATTCCGTCACAGCTTAGCCACAAGAGGATGGTTGTGTAGTGGCCAGTCTTTAGACTGGCCAGCTTCTCGTAGCACGGCTTGACAGCTTGCGGAAAAACTCCTGTGGCACAGACACTCTTGTCTGTGCACGCCAGCCAAATGCAGCAAAATCAGCACAGGCAAGAGTGCCTGTGCCACGAAATTCGTCTCTAGCCGACTTTTTCCGCAAGCTGTTGAGCCTGTGCTTCTTTTCCCTCTTCCGCTCCCCACTTTCCCCTTGACAGTCTAGGAGAACGAGTCTACCTTCCTAGTTTATCTAGGAGAAAAACCCGGTGGACAAAAAGCAACTCGAACTCCTCCAAGGCACCCTCGACATGCTCATCCTCAAAGCCGTTTCCCTCGGCCCCTTCCACGGCTACGGCATCCTCCTGCGCATCCAGCAAATCTCCAAGGGCCACCTTGAAATCCAGCAAGGCTCGCTGTATCCCGCGCTCTATCGCCTCGAGCATCAGGGCTGGATCACCAGCGAGTGGGGCGAATCGGAGAACAATCGCAAAGCCAAGTACTATCGCCTCACCACCGCAGGGAAGCGCCGCCTGCAAACCGAAACGGAAAATTGGAATCGCATGGCCGACGTCATCGCCGGCATCCTGCGCACTACGCCCGAGGAAGTATGACCCTCTGGAGTCGCCTCCGCTCCTGGCTGCGCACCATCCTTCACCGCCAGCGCGCCGAAAAAGAAATGGACGCCGAACTGCGCTTCCACCTCGACGCCTATGCCGAAGATTTAATCCGTGCGGGCATCCCCCGCGAGGAAGCCCAGCGCCGCGCCCGTCTCGAATTCGGCGGCCTGGAGCAAACCAAAGAACATTGCCGCGACGCCACCGGCGCCAACTTCCTCGACTCGCTCCTTCAAGACCTGCGCTTCGGCCTGCGCATGCTGCGCAAGTCCCCCGGCTTCGCCGCCGTCGCGGTGGCCACGCTGGCCCTCGGCATCGGTGCGAACACGGCAATTTTCAGCGTAGTGAATGCAGTTTTGTTGAGGCCGTTGGCCATCGTCGATCCTTCGCGCGTGGTGTACATCCAGGAACAATGGCGCGACACCCTGCCGGGCCTATCGGTAGGAAGTTTCCTGGATCTGAAGCAGCAAAGCAGCTCGTTTAAGGACGTCTGTGCATCGAACAACGGAAGTTTCAATTTCCTAACCAAAGATGTTCCTGAGCGGCTCGACGGAGAGCTGGTCAGCACCAGCTACTTTTCCACTTTTGGGATTTCGCCAATTGCTGGCCGCGTGTTTGACGCGGCCGAGGACAAACCTGGCCAGCCGCAAGTAGTCGTGATCAGCAAACGATTGTGGCGGACACAATTCCAGAACGATCGCACGATCCTCGGACAGACGATCAGTTTGAATGGGTTGCCCTACACGGTGATTGGCGTGATGCCTCAAAGCTTTGATCCACTGCTGCAGAACACCGACGTGTGGGTTCCCGCCGCGTACAACGGACAGCAAATCGCCGCGCGCGACCCGCACTACTTGAGCGTGGTGGGCCGGCTGAAGCCCGGCGTGCAACTCTCCGAGGCGCAGTCGGAGTTGAATGTGATCGCGCGACGGCTGCAGCAACAATATCCAATCAGTGACAAAGACCGTGATTTTCAGCTGACTCCCTTAACCACGGCCCTGCTGGGCGATCAGCGGTTGACCTTGCAACTGTTACTGGCTGCGGTTGGATTTTTGCTGCTGATCGCGTGCGCGAACATTGCAAACCTGCAACTTGCGAGAGGCCGCAGTCGCGCGAAAGAAATAGCGGTACGAGCGGCCCTGGGCGCATCGACCAAGCGCATCGTGTTGCAACTGCTGATTGAGAACGTGGTTCTGGGACTAACCAGTGGAATCGTGGGCGTCTTGTTCGCATATGGCGGCCTGTGGGGGATCGTCGCCAAGGGTCCCGCGAATATTCCCCGGTTGAGCCAATCGACTATGGATGGGGCTGCGCTCGTTTTCGCATGCGCAGTGGCGCTAATTTCGAGTTTTCTTTTTGGACTGGCTCCGGCGCTTCGTGCAGCCTCGATCCAACTCACCGAAGCGTTCAAGGAACATAGCGGGACCGGAAGTGGAAGCCGCGACCGGATTCGCAGCGTCCTGGTGGTCACGGAAATTGCGCTGGCGCTGATGCTGATGGCCGGAGCCGGTCTGCTGATTCGCAGTGCATTGCTGGTGTCGCACGTGGATCCGGGATTCGACGCCAACAACCTGGTAGCCGGGCGAGTTGGATTATCAACTCCGGGCTATCACGACCCGGCGGTTGCGCGGCGGACATTTGAGAACCTGGTGGACGCCGCGGCAGCTTTGCCGGATGTGCAATCCGCGGCGGTTGTGTCGCGTGCTCCCCTTGCGGAGGGCTCCAGCAGCAATGGGGTGATTCCGGAAGGCAAGGCCATTGACGCGTCGAATGTGACGAATGCGCTGTTGCAAATTGTGTCGCCAAGTTATCTGCAAACCGCCCGGGTGCCACTGAAAGCTGGACGCGATTTCAATTCACAGGATACGCGAGAAAAAACGCTGGTCGCCGTAGTGAACGAGACCTTCGCGCGCACCCTGTGGCCGGGAGAAAATCCGATTGGCAAACGCTTCGCCTGCTGCGAGGTCGGACCTAAGGGGCAACTCGATCCGGTGTGGCACGAGGTGGTCGGCGTGGCCGGAGACGTGCGCGCCCGCGGACTTGAGCGGCAGGTGCAGCCCGCGTTTTATCTCCCGTTAGCGCAGATGCCGCCGAGTGCCTGGGACTGGGTGGGACGCACCATGGACCTGGTGGTGCGCACCCGAACGGAAGTGTTTGCGACAAAGGAATTGCGCGGCGTGGTGGCTTCGGTGGCCCCGGGAATCCCGATTTATCAGCTTTCGACCATGCAGCAAAAAATCGCTGGGACCCTGGAGCAATCACACTTCGACACCTTTCTTCTGTCGCTATTTGCCGCCATTGCGTTGCTGCTCTCTGCTGTGGGCATTTACGGAGTGCTCTCGTATGTGGTGGCGCAGCGTACCCGAGACATCGGTGTGCGCATGGCGCTCGGAGCGACTCCGGGGCAAGTTGCCGCTCATGTCTTGCGTTACGGTTTGCGGCTGATTGGCGCGGGCGTGTTGATTGGCGTTGCCTCCGCGCTCCTATGCGTGCGCCTGCTGTCGTCACTGCTGTACGGCGTGCGGGCAACGGACGCGCTCACCTTTTGTTGTGCTTCGTTTGTGCTGGCCGCAATCGCGTTGCTGGCTTGCTACATTCCCGCACGGCGTGCCGCACAAGTCGATCCCATGGTCGCGTTGCGCTATGAGTGAAGCATCATGACGCTTTGGAGCCGAATCCAGTCGTGGTTGCGCGCGGTCCTGCACCGCGAGCGCAGCGAGCGCGACATG
Organism: Candidatus Sulfotelmatobacter sp.; assembly: GCA_035524015.1. Classification (GTDB taxonomy): domain Bacteria; phylum Acidobacteriota; class Terriglobia; order Acidiferrales; family UBA7541; genus Acidiferrum. Next base: position 3,085 of record DATKPS010000049.1, on the reverse strand, counting down.
GACGCCGAACTGCGCTTCCATCTCGATGCCTACGCCGAAGATTTAGTGCGTAGCGGCATCCCCCGCGAAGAAGCCCTACGCCGCGCCCGCCTCGAATTCGGCGGCCTCGAACGCGCCAAGGAAGAATGCCGCGACGCCACCGGCAGCGACTTCCTCGATTCGCTGCTACAAGACCTTCGCTATGGACTGCGCATGCTCCGCAAGTCCCCCGGTTTTACTACCGTCGCTGTACTCACCCTCGCTCTCGGCGTCGGAGCCAACACCGCCATCTTCACCATTTTCGACGCGGTGCTGCTCGAATCTCTGCCCGTGCGCGCGCCCGCTCAGCTGGTTTTCTCCACCGACAGCGTGTCCGAGGGGGCCTATAGCGGTGGCCCGCCGAGCGATCGCTGGGAGATGTTCTCCAACGAAACCGCCGATTATTTGCGCAAGCAGTCGTTGTCCTTCGAATCTTTGGCCGCGGTACGCGCCGGCAATGACACCGTCACTGTGCGACTAGCGAACGTTCCCGTGGCAACCGGTCCCGCCGAGCGATCCCAAGTACACCTCGTTTCCGGAAATTACTTCCACACCATGGGCGTGGACAGCGTGCTGGGGCGGATGCTTGGCCCAGAAGACGATCAACCCAGCGCCACTCCAGTTGTTGTGGCCAGCTTCAGTTACTGGAAACAAAAACTTCACGGCAATCCAGGAGCGCTGGGCCAGACGGTTTATCTGAACGGCTCGGCATTCACCATTGTGGGAATCGCGCCCCCGGAATTCTTCGGCGAACGCATCCGCCACGCGCCGGATTTTTGGGTGCCGCTGGTTTTTCAGCCGCAGATTCAACTGCGGCCGGCGAATGCACAACGCACCGATGAGTATTGGCTGACATTGATCGGACGCCTCTCGCACGGTACCAGCCGGGCGCAGGCGCAAACGGCCAGCAACGCGGCTCTGCGACAATTTCTGACCAATCAAGCCGGTTCGCAACTCACACAGAGCCGCAAGCGCGAGATCGACGGCTCGTTTATCGAGTGGGTGGATGGCAGTGGCGGAATTTCTTATCTGCGCTACGTCTATTCGCAGCCTTTGCACATCTTACTCGCGGTCGTGGGCATGGTTCTCTTGATCGCCTGTGCGAACGTTGGCAACTTGCTGCTATCGCGGGCGGCCGCACGACAGACGGAAATTTCCGTGCGCCTGGCGCTGGGAGGCAGCCGCTGGCGGCTGGTGCGCCAATTGTTGACGGAAAGTCTGCTGCTGGCCGTGTTAGGAGCGGCCTGTGGCCTACTGTTTGCGCACTGGGCGGTGCGCGTGCTGTTCACCCGGTTTGCACAGAACTCGCCCATTGAGCCTCATCTGAATGTCCCAGTGCTCATCTTTACGATTCTCATCACCATGGTCGCGGGAATCCTGTTCGGACTAGCGCCGGCCTTTTCCGCTGGCCACGCCAACATCGCGCTAGCGCTGAAAGCGGGCACGCGCTCGGCAACCGGTGATCGCAGAAGAGTGGGCACCGCGCAGCTCTTGATCGTGGCGCAAAACGCCATCTGCCTGGTGCTGTTGTTGGCGGCGAGCCTGTTCGCGCGCAGTCTGCTCAATTTGGAAAAACAGCCGTTGGGTTTCGAGCAGAGCCACGTGTTGCTGATTGGCGTCAATCCACGGCTCGCAAATTACAGCCCGGAAAGCGTGGCGCCGCTCTACCGCAAGCTGTATGACCGGCTAAGCGCGCTACCCGGCGTGCGTTCTACGACGGTGGCGCGCTACAGCCCCATGAGCGGATCGGCTAGCACCAACGACATTACCATTCAGGGCCGCGCCAGCACCGGCGAAACCCTTTTCGCCGAAACCCTGCTCATCGGCCCTTCGTATGCGGAAACCATGGGCATGACCCTGCTGCAAGGGCGCGAAATCGGATTCCAGGACACGGCGGCCACGCCCAAAGTCGCCTTGGTGAACGAAGCGTTTGTGCGGGCATTTTTTCCCAAGGAAAACCCGCTGGGACACCACTTCGATATTCATCAGCCCAAGGATACCGGCGAGTACGAAATTGTCGGCGTATTGCGCGACGCGCAGTTTCACAGCGCAAAGGAAAAAGCCGGACCCATGGTCTTGCCAGCGCTGTTGCAAGACACCAGCCTCGACACGCTGTCCTGCGAGTTCAGCCTTCGAACCGCGGGCGACCCCGAATCGATGATCGCCACGGCAAGGCAGGCGGTGGCCCAGGTGGATCCGACGCTGCCGATCACCGGAACGTCCACGTTGACCGGGCAGATTGCCTCGACGTTCAATGTGGCGCGCACCGCCGCGCAACTCGTCAGCTTCTTCGGAGCGCTAGCCTTGCTGCTGGCCTGCGTTGGACTGTACGGCGTGGTGGCGCAAAGTGTTGTGCGGCGCACCAACGAAATCGGCGTACGTATGGCACTCGGCGCCAGCGCGGGAGACATTTTGTGGATGGTGCTACGCGGCACGCTAACGCTGATCGCGATCGGCTTGGCGATCGGCATGCCTCTGTGCTTCGTAGCTATGCGGCTGATCAAGTCGCAGTTGTATGGAGTGGGCGCGGCAGAAGCCTCTTCGTTTGTCGTCCCGGTGCTGATGCTGCTGACGGTCGCGCTTGTCGCCGGAATCCTGCCCGCACGGCGAGCTATGCGCGTCGATCCCATGGTTGCACTGCGCTATGAGTGAGGCATCATGACCCTTTGGAGCCGAATACAGTCGTGGTTGCGAGCTGTTTTTCACCGCGAGCGCAGCGAGCGTGAAATGGACGCCGAGCTGCGCTTCCACCTCGACGCCCGCACCGAAGATTTGATCCGCGCCGGTGTCTCCCGCGATGAAGCGCAGCGCCGCGCCCGCCTCGAATTCGGTGGCGTGGAACGCGCCAAGGAAGAATGCCGCGACGCCCGCGGCCTCAATCTTATCGACGGCTTCACCCGCGACCTCCATTTCGGCTTCCGCATGTTGCGCAAGTCCCCCGGTTTTACTACCGTCGCTATACTCACCCTCGCTCTCGGCATCGGCGCCAACACTGCCATCTTCACTCTCGTGAATGCCTTGCTGCTACGTGACCTTGCGGTTGTGCATCCTCAGCAGCTCGTGCAAC
>DATKPS010000048.1:0-6064 GCA_035524015.1 Candidatus Sulfotelmatobacter sp. | reverse complement strand
GAAGCCGAAGCCGACGCCGCCACCGAAGGCCAGGACTAAGTGGCACAGGCACTCTTGCCTGTGCTCTTTGGCCAGTCTCGAACCTGAAGCAATAAGACGAATACTCCATGCGCCCCGGGCCCTCCCGGGGCGCTTTTCTTTTCGCTACCGGAAGGAGTTTCGCCGTCATCCAGCTTCCCAGTCGCCCTTCTCGATACCTCTTCCGCCAGGCGAAGATCTGATTGGCGTTGATGGCATGCCGCTGTGCTACACGCGCCACCGATACGCCTGGTTTCAAGGTCTCCTCGACGATTCGACGCTTCTCTTCGACTGATCTTCGATGTCTCTTTACGTGATTGCCCGCCACAACGGTCATCTGCTCGGAAGTGTCCACTTATCCCTCGTGGACACTTAGCGATGTGTCCACGTCCGGCAGCATCCTTAATCACTCATATTTCGTCCAGACGGTGGTGAGACAACGCTTACGTTGTTTTGCGGACTGGTCGGATTTGCATAGAACTCTGCACAGCGGACGACACCATTTTGGAATGCTGTAAACAGGCTTGACCAGAAGGCGAAGGCAGTGGCTTTGCCGCTAAGCTTCTGCGCGAACTGGTTTTGTCTCCCTCACCGTTTTCAAAACCCATTTCTTAACGGCTTACCTGGTGGGAATTTCTTGCAAGTGATTCTAGATTGATGAGTTAGAGTCCAGGATGGTAATAGGTCGTTTTCGCTCTGAGTGTGATCTTCAACCATTCCTTCCAGACGCGATCCGGCGCATCAGGAGGCACCATATTGCGGACACGATGAACATTACGGGAACACTGAGCGATATTGTCAACCCCCAATCAAACTGAACAGCAGAATTGGTGGTGGCTCCAGCACGAAAGCGCAAATAATCAATGAGGTTAAACAAAACAGTCGAGGGCAGGCCAAAGCGGAGCAAGGCCTGCCAATAATTGGTGAATTTATGACTAACGGGAAAGAGTGTTTTTCCGAGCAAGTCGCTCATAGTTGTGCTACCTAAATCCAATGTCAGCTTGTCGGGGTAGGTCCGCACGCTGCGATATCCTGACGCAGCTGCTTATTAATGTCCGGATATTCGAAGAACGAACGGTAAAAAAGCTTCCCCGTGCCGTGAATGAGCCCACCTAGCCCTGACACTATAGTAGTGTTCCGCCAAGGGCTCCTTCGCCGCACCCAGCTGCACTCGTAGTCACACACCCAATTATAGCGCCCCCAATGGCACCCGCGGCACCCTCTTTCAATACGTCCGACGCCGAGTTTCGTTGTTGTATGGCTTTATTCGCTCGCTCCTTGGCATTTTGCACACATTTGTTATACGGAATCGCCTCGACCGCGCCTCGGTCGGTGGTACCACCGGCACCTCTAAAACCACTTTTATACACAGGCTGTCCATCCTTCAAGGTGACCTCTTGCCAATAGCACCACCAGCTAGAGTCCTCTGAACCAGGAGTGGGTCGGTCAATCCCGAAGAGATATCCCGAATTGGCGGGTGGCGCAGGCTTAGCGTGGTTGAGATTCCCCTGATCGAAATTAGACTACGACTGCTATAGTTAAATACAAAGTAATATAATCAGGGTGGCCTACCCTTTGCGGTTTTCAAAGGGTGGGCCACTCTTGGGTTTGCCGCTCTGGGGTTTATGCCACACAACCTGAAGCGCCGAATCGGCCGAGGAGATCTGCACTTCATTACCTTCACGTGCTATCAGCGAAGGCGGCTCTTAGACAGCGTGCGCGCGCGGAATCTGGCAGTAAAGACTCTTGGAGAGGTGCGCGAACGGTTTGGCATCGCGCTGCTGGGGTACGTAATCATGCCGGAGCATGTGCATGTGTTGATCAACGAACTGCCGGCAATTCCTCCCGCGAAGGTGATCCAGGTGTTCAAGCAGCGCGTGGCGCGGCAGATGCGTGGAAAGAAACGGCAGGATGCGCAACGGTTGTTGGAATTTCCGGCAGCAGAAGGAGCACTGCGAAGATTCTGGCAACGGCGGTACTACGACTTCAATGTGTATACGGAGAGGAAGCTACGCGAGAAATTGGACTATATTCATATTAACCCGGTGCGCCAGAAACTGGTGCAGCACCCGCGCGATTGGCCGTGGAGCAGTTGGACGTTTTATGAGCGCGGCGAAGGGTTGCTGGCGATGGACCAGTGGAAATGAGTGAAAAGAGGGAAAGGTAAGAGCAGCCCACCCTTTCAACACCGCAAAGGGAGGCCACCCTGGTTTTATCAGTGTGGCGCCAAATCAAAATGGTATTCTCATGGCAATCATGCGGCTCAACTTAAATCCACGCAAATTCGCCCTCCCCGGCGGCCGGTGTCCCACGCCCCCGTTATTCTCCCTACACCCCGTCCTTGCGTACAGGTAAACTTCTCGTATCCCCCGCCTCCCCATCCTCTTGCCGCTCCGCCACTTCGATTCCATCATGGGGTAGGCCCTTTGGGCCCATCTGTCTCATTTTTGGAAGCGTTCCATGAACCTGGAACCCCATTCCTCCGACCAGCCGCTTTTGCCCCCGGCTCCCGCGTCCGGTGATTCCGTCAAAGCTCGTCTCGATAAATACGAGCGCCATCAGCAGGACCTCTGGCGCCTCACCTTTTTCGTTCTCCTGCTAGTCTCCTCCGTCTTGGCCTGGCTTTCTTGGGATACGGTCCGCTCCTCCAAGTTCCGCCTCGAAGCGGTTCCCTTCGGCTTGGTGCTCCTCGTCATTCTTCTCGGAGTCTACGTCTGGAAAAAGTCCCAGGAAATCGCCGAACTGAAAGGTGTCCTCCGCGGCAGGGAAGACCGCGATTCCTCACTGCCTTCCGATGAGTCCCTCGATCAGCTCTTTAAGATGATCACCAAGTCCCAACAAGGCTTCCGCGATCTCATCGATTCCTTTGACGATGTCCTTCTCGCCCTCAGCCTCGAAGGCGAAATTCGCGCCGCCAACCGCAGCTTTGCCGATTTCGTCGGCCTCACCTTTCAGGAAATCATCGGCCTTCCGGTCGGCCACTTCCTCACCGACGAAAGCGCCACCTCCGAACAGGAAATGCGCTCGATGATGAACCGCTTCCTTGAGCGCCGCATCTGGAATGGCGTCGTCCATATCCGCCTCAAAAAGACCGGCGCCACCTTTTTCTTCGATTGCGTCGCTCACGCCATGGTTCGCGACGACAAGGTCCATGGCCTCACCGTTCTCGCTCGCGACATTACCGCCCAACGCCGCAACGAAGCTCGTTTCACCGAACTCTTCGAAACTCTCCAGGAAGGCATCTACATCGTCACTCCCGACGACAAGATCGTCGAGGTCAATCCCGCCCTGGTTCAAATGCTGGGCTACGACTCGAAGGAAGAGCTCCTCGGCAAAAAAGTCAGCGATGTTTTCGTCGATTCCGAACTGCGCAACACACTGGCCCGCGAAGTGCAACGCCAGCCTTCTCCCCAGGGCCGCGAAATTACCCTCCGCCGCAAAGACGGGCAATCCATCACTTGTCTCAACACCGCCTCCGCCGTCCGCGATACTGCCGGCAAAATCGTCCGCTATCAGGGCGCCCTCGCCGACATCACTGAGCGCCGCGCTATGGAAAAGCGCCTCTATCAACAACAGGAATTTGCTCGCCGCCTCGTCGACAGCTTCCCCGACTTGATCTTCGTCGTCGACACCGACCGCCGCTACACTTTCGTCAGCCCCAAAGTCGAGGAAGTCCTCGGCTATAACACCGACGAAACCATCGGCACCATCTTCGGCGACCGCACCCACCTCGAAGATCGCGCCGCCGTCCTCGCCGTCTTCGAAGATTTGCTCCTGGGCAAACGTAAATTCGCTTCCATCGAACTCCGCGTCCGCCACAAAATCGGCGAGTGGCGCCGCCTCCGCTGCAATTTCAGTCCGCTCTTCAACGTTACCGGCAACATCGAAGGTATCGTCGTCTCCGGCCGCGACATCACCGAAGTCAAACGCCTCGAAGAGCAACTCATCCAAGCTGAAAAACTCGCCGCCATGGGCCAGATGCTCGCCGGTGTCGCTCACGAATTGAACAATCCGCTCACCGCCATTCTCGGCGCCAGCGAACTCCTCCGCGATCGCCCCGGCCTCGACGACAACTCCCGCCGCCAACTCGAGATGACCCATCGCCAGGCCCGTCGCGCCGCCCGCATCGTGCAAAACCTGCTCGAATTTTCTCGCCCCGCTTCACCTCAGAAAAAAGCCCTCGATCTCAACGCCGTCGTCGATCGCACTCTGCAACTCCACGAACACTCGCTCCGGCGCAACCAGATTCAGGTCGAGTTTCACCCCTCCCCCGGCCTGCCTCCCACCATTGGCGACGCCAATCAGCTCATTCAAGTTTTCCTGAATCTCGTCAGCAATGCCGAGCAGGCCATCCGGGAAGCCCATCCCGCCGGCCACATCAACATTCGTCTCGGCAAACTGGCCACCCGCATTTTTGCCACTGTTCGGGATGACGGCTCCGGCATTCCCCAGGATGTGCTGCCCCGCATTTTCGATCCGTTTTTCACCACCAAGCGCCCCGGCGGCGGCACCGGTCTCGGCCTCAGCATCTGCATGTCCATCGTCCGCGAACACGGTGGCGATATTGAAGTCGAGTCCCTCCCGGGGGGTGGCGCGGCTTTTACCGTTTATCTTCCCATCGCCGCCACCGACGAACTTCCCGCTCCCGCCCGCCGCGAACTGGATTCCTCCGGCTCTGGCGAAATGATGGCTCCCACCCTCGACCTGCTCAAAAAGCGTTCCATCCTTGTTGTTGATGACGAGGAAAGCATCCGCATGCTCCTCATGGAAGGACTCACCGCCAACTCCATGCACGTCGATTGCGCGGCCACCGCCGAAGAAGCTCTGGCCTTCGTTCTCCGCGGAAAATATGACGCCATTCTTTGCGACCTCAATCTCTCCGGCACCGGCCCCAACGCCGATGGCTACAGTGTCGCCCAGCGCCTCAAAATCGCCGCCGGCGTCAACCGGCCCGAGTTGATCTACATGTCCGGCGAAGTCCTCGCCGAAGGCGAAGGTTCCAGCGCTTCCGCCAGCTTCCGCCGCCTGCAAAAGCCTTTCCGCATCTCCGACGTCCTCAACACCCTCATGGTCGTCTTCAGCCGCATCCCCGCCTCCTCCAAGCGCTAACTGAGCGAGGCTCGACCTGAGGTGGACTATTCTCGTCCTCTTAGGAGAGCCCCAATGATGCGCGGATTGCGGCGTCCGTGCAGAATCGCTAGCACAACAGTCGGGTCTTCCTCGGCTGCATACGCGATCAGAAATCCGCGAACCGGATGGAAAAGAAACGACGGCGACGCCAGATCGGCACGGACGTGTCCTGTGTGCGGATAAGATGCCAGCAATTCAATGGTTCCACGAATTTCCTTAAGCACACGATCAGCAGCGTCCAGATTGTCATTGGCGATGAATTCCCAGATTTCTTCAAGGTCAGAGATTGCTTCGGGGTGGAAGACAAATCCGCTCATTGCCGGCGGCGGTGGTCGTCGCTCTTCCTGCGGATGCGTTCAAAAACCTCTTCCCCATCGACTGGCGTTACCTTGCCACTTTTAATTTCTTCGTAGCGGTCGTCCAACATTTTGCGTGTCTCTGCCAGTTCCGTCAGGTACCCGCTCATGGCCTCTTCGACGATGTCCTCAGGGGCCCGGCCCGTCTTCGCGGAAAGATCCTTCACGCGCGATTCGGTTTCTGGCTTAAGACGTACAACCATAAAAGTTAGTCTAGGCATGCTGTCTGAAAGTGTCAAAGTGTTTGTGGCCGTTTTACTCCGCGCTTCAGGCTGTAGGCTATCGACTGGAGACTGTCGGCTGACCCACTACTTCCCCTTCTTCCCCGTATCGGCCACCCCATCCACTCCAAAATCCCACACAAAATAGTTCAATCCATCCGGCAGCACTTCCGCCAGCACATACTCTCCCGGCGTCAGCTGCTCCCCCAACGTGAACCGGTACACATTCGGCGCCACTTCCCATCGCTGTATCGCCACCTCATCCGCGTTTTCATCAATCTTTTCCCCAAACAGTGTCTTGATCGAGGCCAACTCCCGTCCACCGTGCATCTGTTTCGC
>DATKPS010000047.1:0-17280 GCA_035524015.1 Candidatus Sulfotelmatobacter sp. | reverse complement strand
AAGCCGTTGCCGGCGAGAAAAGGCTCGCCGTGACGCCCAGACTCCTGCAGGGATTTGGCGCCCCAGGATTTCAAAGTGCCACCCTGGAGATAGCGCCAGAGATAAGGATGCTGAAGGAAATGCTGCAGGTAGCGATAGGCGGTTCGCACCGGACTGCGAAACCACGATGGGATAAAGATGCCGACGGAGGCCAGGCGATCGGTGTGCGCGTACAGAAAACCGAAAATTTCCGGTTCGGGAAAGCCCAGGGTATGCATCACGGTTCCCGGCTCGAGCCCGGAATCTTCGCGAAGCTCGATGACCATCTTCATGCCCAGGGCCCATTCGGAATGCTGGTTACCGGCCGGAAAGCCGAATCGCGTGTCCAGCGCACGGCCAACCGCGCCGACAGGGCCATCACCCACCACCGTGAGTGCCGCGCGAATGTCCATGCCCGGAAGGAAATTCGCTTCTGCAGACCCGTGGAGATCCGTCCCTTGATCCGCAAGACGAACGCCGGCCACGGATTGATCTTCGAACAACGGCTCGCGGACCGGAGTGCCTGGCCAGATCTGGATTAAGCCGGAGGCGGTGAGTTGTTCGGCGACCCACTGATTGAACTGGCCCAGAGAGAGAATGAAGCCGCCATGCTTGTTCATGAAGCCGGGAATAATGGGCAACTCCACCGCGTCATAATTCGCGGAGAGAAGCGGCCGAAAGGTGCGAAGAAAACGATCGACGACGTGCAGAGTTAGAGAACGGCGGCTAGCACCGATGGGATCCAGCAGGTAAACGAGTTTTTCTTGTTTGACAGCGACGGCTAGAGGAATTTGCGCAGGATCGAAGGCGGGAAGCGTGGTGCGAATTCCGCGACCGCGCGTAACGGCTCCACTGACACCGAAACCCAAGCCTTCGGCGCGTTCGTAGCAGATCACTTGCAGTGGAGCACCGGGCATCGAGGCACTTTCGAAACGAGGCGTGCCGTCGGCGTTCAGCAGGTTGCGGGAAAGCGTGGTGAGAAAGCCGCCCATAGCGGGACCAAAGCCGACGCAAGCGATATCCACTTCCATTTGCTGGCGGTCCACGGGCGCAGTAGATGCGGGTACTTCAGCACTCATGCCGGATAGTCCAACACTTCAGGAATCATGATTTGCGAGACCGCCTCGGCGGCACGGTCCTTGGCCAGCCGGGCGCCGGTCATGCAAGTGTCGAGCTTATTGTGCATGGCCAGGAATTGCTCCGCGCCGTTGCACTTCGCGCACGGTCCAGCCTTTGGCGGATGCGAGCCGTCGCTGGAGATGACATCGGTGGTGCACGCCGCGATTCCGGGTATGAAGCCTTCGAGTTCGATCAATTCGTCCTGGGTGAAGCAGCCTTTGTAGCCAGCTTCATCCCAAGCCGGATGGCGGTTGTAGCCGAAAACGAGTTCGGCGCAGATGCGCGCGACTTCGCCACTGCCGCGTGCCGATTGCACGTGACACAAGTCCGATAAAAAGTTCACCAGGCCGGTGAGACCTTCGGCCACCGAAGCGTCTTGCGGCCCACGACGCTCCAGTTCAAGAAGATCGAGAATTTGGCAACGAACCGCCATGAGCCAGCACAGCGCGTCGGCGAGCGGGAAAGTGACGCCCTGGCGCGCGCTTTGGTACAGCTTGTTGCCGTCGGCGTCGGTGCTGTGCTGCAGGCGCTCGAGCGTCCAGAGCCACATGGTCATCGCGGTAGCCAGGGTGCACGCACCGGTTCCAGGTCGCTCCGAGGCGATCGCGCGCATTTCCTTGATCCACGCGCGGAATTGCGCCAGGAAGAGCGGGTTGGTCATGGTGATAGAGAGCTGGCGGCGCTGCACCGCTTCCGGACCTTCATAAGTAGCTTCGAGTTGCGCATCCATCCACTTATTGCCGAGGAAACCGGGGCAATCTTCCGTGATTCCGTAGCCGCCCATCAGGCTCACGGCTTCGCGCATCATTTGCGTGCCGTAGCCGGTGTTCCAGAGTTTTGCGGCGGGACAAAGAATATCGGCGACCGAGTCGAGCATTACGAAGCGATACAGAGGATCCGATTGCAGCCGATCCCGCTGCGGATCGGTGGAAGGCAGCTTGAGCAGGGCAGCCGCTTCCTCGGACACTTGGCGGAAAAGCTTGGCGCGAGCACGAGCACCGGTGACACTCCGTTCGGTTAAAAGAGCACCCACTTCCCTTTCCAGGGGATCGAGTTCGTCAAAGGTACGAGCCGCCGCGAAGGCGAGTGAAGCGCTGGCTTCTCCCGTGGCCCAGACGTCGACGAGACGATGGAGCGCATCTTCCCGGGCCTGCAAACCCATTTCATAGCGCACCGAGCCGGGAGTAGCCATGGCCGCACCGCGGAACCTGCCGCGTTGATAGCGTATGACCGGCTCGACGGCGGAAAGCAGTTTTGCGGCGGTCATTACGCCCACCGTCACGCGAGTGCGGCGAAACACCGCTTCAATCACTTCACTGTGGCTGAAGCGCGGGATCAGCACGCCATCTTTTACGTTGTACCCGCCAACGATGCGGCTGGCAGGAATGCGCAGATTGAAGATGGGATCACCGGTGGAAGAAAGCTGGTGGACCATTTTCTTGGTAGGCGTACCACGATCGAAGATGCCGGGGTCGCTCTCTTCGAGGATCACCATGCAGCTGCCCTTGATACGTTCGTCGTCGGAATCGACGGCTGCGGTGACAAAATTGGCGAACCCGATGTTAGTGATGAACCGGCCGCGCTTCTCGACTTGCAGCACCGGCTCTTCCCCGGGCTTCCAGTCGACAATGCGGACCTTGCCGTCGAGCATGCCGGTGTCGACACCGACGTAGGGGATCGGCTCAGTGAGGCAGAAGGCCCCGCGCCAAGGTTTGCGATCCTCGCCGGGCTGCGGCGGGGCGGCAAGCTTCATGTAGTGTTCCTGCTGTTCGGGGGTACCGCGTTCGTGGATGGGCGCAAGGGCCAGGCACCCAGCGAGGCTGGCGGTAGCGGCACCGCCGTCCACCCAAGCGAGTTCGAAGGCGACCAGCGCGAGCGCGAGATTCTTCGGACCCAGAAGGAAACCACCTTGTTCCGGGTCCATAAAAACGGCAGTAATCCCAGATTTGTCATAGGCTTCCAGAAGCTCGGCTTTACCGGGGGTCCATTCATGGAAATTGCGAGCGCCTTGGGCTACGAGCTTGGCGACAGGACCGCGCGCCACACCGCGAGCGGATTGCACCAGCATTTGGAGGTCGTAGCGGTCGGCGAACTGCCAGAGGATTTGGCGCACAGCATCGGATGGGAGGGTGCGCAAAGATTCGAGTTTATGGGAGGTAGCAGTGGACATAGGGCCGTCCTTCCAGAGGGAGACAAGGGTACTGTTTCAGACTGGGGATACAGGGGTCTGTGAAGGAAGTCACCGGGGGGTGTGATGAAGAAACGCGGTTCGCGTGAGATAATCCGGCGCATGCGCATGATGAGCGGACTCGGGATTTTGGCGCTGGCGGTTGCGCCGCTTGGGTACTCGACTGCTTCCCAGCAGGGGCCTAGAGAACAGCACGAACAGCCCGAGTTTATCCAACAGGGCCGGCAGTTGATGCTCGAGGGGAAGTTGCCAGAAGCGCTGACGCTCTACCAGCAGACACTCCAGAGTTCGCCGGATTCGCGACCCGCGAATCTTGCCGCCGGGAGCGTGCTGGATTTGATGGGAAAGGGCGAAGAAGCTCGCAAGTACTTCCAGAAGGCGATCGACACCGCGGATACAGGGGAACACAAGGCTATGGCGGAGCGGGCCGTGGCCATGTCGTATGCGTTCGAGGGGAATTGCGGGAAGACCATTGAGTATGAACAGCGGGTATTCGATTACTTTGCCGGCGTGAAGAATTTTTACCAGCAGGGCGAGATTGCCGATGAAGCGGCTAGGGTGTGCCTAGACGCTAGCGGATTGAACGGACGCGCCCCACGCGATGATATTGGTGCAGCGCAGGGCTGGTATGAAATGGGCCACAGCGTGGGGCTGCGAGAACCAGACATCAAGCCGGCGCGGGTGGATTTGTGGAATTTCCGGTGGGAAAGCGCACAGGCAAGGATCGCGACGCGGCAGGGCGACCGGACGCAGGCGGAAAAACATGCGGCGGCGGCAAAAGCAATTCTGGAGAGAGGAACGAATCCGGAGCAGGCACCGTTTCTGCCGTACTTGCTGGGATACGTGGCGTTCTATGGCGGGGAGTATAAGACCGCGTTGGACGAATTACTGAAGGCGAATCAAAACGATCCCTTTGTGCAGTGCCTGCTTGGGCAGACTTACGAAAAGCTGGGCGAGAAGGAAAAGGCCATGGAATATTACCGCAAGGCGGCGGGCGCCATTTCGCACAACCCACCGGCGGCGTATGCGGTGCCGTATTCGAAGAGCAGATTGTCGGCGCTCGGCGCAGGTTGAGCGATTGTGGTTGAAGTCGACGATGAGATCCTTCGTCGCAAAAAACGCTACAAGTACGAAAATGGCAGGGTAGCTGAGGTGTAGATTGACCTGAGAGGATGGTCGATGATGGCAATGGGTCGAATTGCGTTTGCAGTGGCGTGCATTGTGCTGGGCGGCATGGTTGTGTCGGCACAAACCACGGAGAAACAAAGCCCGAGTGCCGGCACGCAGAGCGAGTTGCTTTGGGGCAAGTTGACGGGCGACATCCAGCAAGTGGATCGGGGCCTGGATGGAACCATGGGTGTGGCGATTCTGGACCTGACGGATGGGCGTGTGTTTCTGCAAAATGCGGACGAAGTGTTTGCACAAGCGTCGTCCATCAAAGTGGCCATTCTGGCGGAGTTGTACCGTCAGGAGCAGCAAAGCGAACAAGGAGTGCCCGGCAAGGCCAAGCTGCGCGATTTATACACGGTAGAGGTGAAGGACCTTGTGGACGGCAGCGCGATCATGGCGGGACTGACTCCCGGCGTGACTCGCGTGACCAATCGCGACCTGGCAACATTCATGGTGGCCGTGAGCGATAACAGCGCGACGAATGTGCTGATCGATCGCTTAGGAATGCAGAACGTGAACGCGTTGCTGGATTCGCTGGGATTGCATCAGACGAAGCTGCAGCGGAAGATGATGGATGTGAAGGCGGCGCAGGAAGGCCGCGAGAATGTGTCGACGCCAAGAGAAATGATGACGCTGTTTCGCGCGCTCTATGAGCAGAAGGTGGTGAACAAGGCGTTGACAGATGATTTTTTCAAGGTGCTGGGAACGTCAAAAGCAAGCGATATTCCGAGGTATATCCCGGAAGATGTGGTGTGCGCGAATAAACCCGGAGAGTTGGCGGGAGTCCGTAACGACGTGGGAATTGTGTTCGTGCCGAAGCGGCCGTTTGTGATCGTGGTGATGACCGCGTATTTAAAACGCGAGCGGGACGGAGATGACGCGATCGCCAAGGTTGCGGGTGAAGCGTACGAGTATTTTGATCGAGTGGGGCGATCGTCGGAGTATGGACGAATCGTGTCGGAGCGCGGATCACACTGAAGCAATCAGGCAAACTTTCGCCGTTTCCTAAGTTGAGATCCTTCGTCGCAAACAGCGCTCCTCAGGATGACAACACGCACCACTTCAGCGGAGACTCAAGACGCACAGACGGTGTACCGATGAGGCGCCCCTACGTGCGAAGCTTCAGGCCCAAGCCGGGACCGGAGGGCAGGATGAGTTTGCCTTTTTCCACGGTCACCCCGAAGAACGGGTCGTTGCTGATCAGCAGAAAGCCATCGAGGTCCGCGTAATCGACCAGCGGGGAAAGATGCGCCGCAGCGGTGCAAGAACAAGAACTGGAGATCATGCAACCCAGCATGACTTTCATATCCATGGCCCGGGCGATGGAAATCCAACGATGCGCTTCGAGAATGCCGCCGGCTTTATCGAGTTTCACGTTAATGCCATCGTAGGCTTCTTTTAGTTTCGGGATCGCGGAGGCGGTGGTGCAAGCCTCGTCGGCCATGATCGGAAGATGGACCTTGCTGCGCACGTATTTGGTCTCTTCGAACATGTGAGCGGGCATCGGCTGCTCGATGAATTCGACACCCTGCGTTTCGAGCCAGTTGATTTTGCGGATGGCTTCTTCCTTGTCGGTCCAACCCTCGTTGGCATCAACCCGTAAGGGCTTGTTGGTCACGCTGCGGATGGCGGCAATGCTTTCTTCGTCGGTCTTGAGGCCAACTTTCACTTTGAGCACCGGGTAGTCAGCGGCTTCCAGCGTTTTCTGGCGGGTGATCTCGGGCGTATCGATGCCAATGGAAAAAGTAGTGACGGGCGTGGCAGCGGGATCGAGACCAAAGTAAGCGTACAGCGGCACGTTCATGTGCTTGCAGACCCAGTCGACGACCGCGATGTCCACCGCAGCCATGGCCGCGCGCTGATGATCGCCAAGCCGTTTGCGGACGTCCGCAAGAAAGCTGGTAAAGTAGGCCGGATCACCGGCAGCGATGGCGGCGAGATTGGCATCGATGGCTTGTTTGGCCTGGTCCGGATATTCCTTGTAGCGAATGATGGGGGCGCCTTCACCATAGCCGGTGAGGCCAGCGCGAGAGTAGCGGACATTCACCGTGTCGCGATACGTACTGGAAGACATGGTGGTTGTCCAGGTGTGCTGCAAGTTCAGGCGCTTCAGTTCGACGTCCACCGCGGAAGGTTGGTTGGATTCCGGCGCTTTCGGAAAAGCGAACGCCGGTGGGGAAGAGGCGGCAGCCAAACCGGTGGCGCTTGTAAGTTTCAACCAATCGCGACGATTCATGTCTTGGGTCTCCTGCAGGCGACCAGCAACTTAGTCCAAGGTTGCTCGTCCAGAACGGAAATTTGCACGCCGGGATGCTCATGCGTGGTGTCGTGAATAAATTCGCAATTGCCGATGTACATGCCGGTATGCGTGATATGGTCGGGACGATCGCCGAAGAACAGCAGGTCGCCGGCCTGGAGGTCTTTGCGCTCAACGGGAACAACGCCGCTCCACGCAGCTTGTAGGTCAGCATCGCGCGGCATCACCATCCCACGCAAGCGCATCAGCATTTGCGTAAAGCCGGAACAATCGAAACCAAAATCGGAAGAGCCTCCCCAAGTGTAGGTGACACCAAGAAATTTCTTGGCGACCGCAATGGTCTGCTCAATCGTTAGCGGCGCGAAATCAGAGGAAACGTCGCCGTTCTGCACGAAGGCCAGTTGACCGTCGGGCAGACGAACCTTCAGCCAGCGATTGTGTTCGTCGACCTTGTCCGGCAAAGCTTCCAAACGGGATTGCCACGGAAGGGTGAGGAGCGGCGCGTGCTTGGTCACGTCGGGCTCGCGGTAGAGATTGGCGCTGAGGTCGGAAACACGGACGACGTCGCCGGATGTCCCGTAGCGCTGGCCTTTGAGTTTGTGCACAGCGGAGGATTGCACCCAACCGGTGTAGCCATCGTCGGTGCGGATGTTCACCCAGTGCCACTTTCCAGCGATGCGGATCGCGTTGCTGCCAAAGATCGCCTGGGAAACAACGTCAGAGGTTTGCGTGGGTTTGCGGTACATATTGGCGACCGGCTTGATGACCACGTAGTCGGCTTTGCTGAGCGCGGCCGGAGACGAAGGCGCGTTTGTGTCCGTGCTTTGCGAAAAGGCACGAGGCGCGGCAACAAAAGCAAAGGTGAGGACCAGGAGCAAGGGAAGAAGAGTCGACGAACGACGTGAAGCGGCGTTGATTTTCCCGCGGGGCGGCATGCTTTGATTTTGGAACATTGGCAGGCCCTGGTCAAAGGGCAGCGTCACAAAAATGCGCGCCGGACTTGGCCTTGGCGATGCAGCACCGTAAAATAAAAGAGCTGTGAAGATCGGAATTGATTTTGGAACAACACGAATCGTAGTCGCGGTAGCCGACCGGGGTAACTATCCCCTTGTGAATTTCGAAGCGCCGGATGGACAGGTGAGAGATTGGTTCCCCTCCTTGCTGGCAGTGTGCGGCGAGCAGCGGCTGTACGGCTGGGGTGCGCTGGGGAAACAAGGTGAACCGGGCTGGACGGTGGTGCGCTCGCTGAAGCGCTGGCTGCGGAACGCGGGACCGCAAAGCGAACTGGAAATTGGCGGGCAGCGCATTGCTGTCGCGCAGGCGCTCACCGAGATGATCATGGCGCTGCGGCGGGAACTGCTGGAGAAATCGACGCTGGGCGCGGGAAACTATGACGCGCTGCAGGTGATGCTGGGCGTACCGGCCAATGCGAATAGTAACCAGCGTTTCTTGACGCAAGAAGCGGCACGCGCGGCGGGCTTTGATGTGCTCGGATTATTGAACGAACCCTCCGCGGCGGCGGTGGAGTTCGCATACCGCAACAGCAGCGAACGCAAACGACGAGCGAAAGGTGGGCTGCTGGTGTACGACCTGGGCGGGGGCACGTTTGATGTTTCGCTGGTGGCCTTGGGAGAAACCGAACACACGGTAATTGCATCCGACGGAATCCCGGATTTGGGAGGAGACGAATTCGACGAGATTCTGGCGCGGCTGATTCTGAAAGAAGCCGGGCGGCCGGCGGCAAACGAAGAATCACTCTCGCCTACCGAGTGGTTCCTGCTCTTCGATGAATGCCGGGAAAAGAAAGAGGCACTGAGCACCAACAGCCGGAAAATCACCGTAGACCTGGAGAGGGTCAGGAAACGTTGGGGCGAAGCGTCGATTGGTGTCGATGTGTTCTACGAAGAGTGCCGGCCACTGGTGGAGGCGTCCCGCAAGGTCGCGGAAGATTTGGTGGCCGCGCATCCAGAGGAAGCAATCGACACGCTGTATCTGACCGGAGGAGGGTCAGAGTTGCCGTCCGTGGCGCGAGTCTTGCGCGAAACCTTTGGCCGCAGAGTGAAGCGCTCGGCGTATATGCGCTCGGCGACCGCGATTGGGCTGGCCATTCGCGCCGAAGGCCACGAAGCGCGTCCGTTCCGGGATCAGTTCACCAAGCATTTTGGAGTTTGGCGGGAAGCGGACGCCGGGCACAACGTGGTGTTTGATGTGATTTTCCCTCGCGGACTGCGCCTGCCCTCGCGTGGCGAAGAGCCGCTGCGAATCGAGCGCGCGTATCAGCCAGCGCACAATATTGGTTATTTCCGGTACCTGGAATGTGCGCAGTTGGACGCGAACCATCAGCCCGACGGCGAAATCAGTAACTGGGATGAAATCTTGGTGCCCTTCGATCCGGAACTTGGGAATTCCGTCGAGGCACAAAAAGAAACGGTGCGGCGATTTGCCGCTCCTCAAAATCAGAGGATCGAAGAAGTGTACACGTGCGACGCGAATGGCGATGTGCGCGTGAAGATTCACAACACGCTCACCGAACAGACGCAGGAATACCGGCTGGGCCGCTGGTCGAAAAACCAGGGCAAACAGACGCGGCGAACCCGTGGCAGCGCGCGCTAGGAAAACCCGTCGTGGGCTCTGATTCCTCGTTCCTTCCCGCCGTTTCCAAGCAGGTCAATTCGATCTCCAACTAAAGCTAAAATTAAAGATATGTGCTTTGTTGTGTGAGACATACCGAAGCTCCCGGGATGGGTGAGTTGGCGCACAGGAGGGGCTGGGGTTGAGTTACTTCTCGCACCAGCCGCCCCGCGGCTGCGCCTTCGCTTTTTGTATGTCATAGAAAAAGCTGATAGTTCCTATTCGGATTCGCTTATAGTGCCGTGGCGCTCCGTTTGCACTTCTTCTCTCCGGAGTACTCGCTTCTTCAGAATCTTTGGGCCTTCCAACCATGTCCTCAGAGACACCTGCCGGAGGAATTGCTATGCAGAACCGTATTGTGATCGTAGGAGCAGCAGGACGTGATTTTCATAACTTCAATGTGTGCTACCGGGACGATTCCTGGAGCCAGGTAGTAGCGTTTACGGCCACGCAGATTCCCGATATTGCCGGAAGGAAATACCCCGCGGAGCTCGCCGGACCGAGATACCCCGAGGGCATTCCAATCGTGCCGGAAGAGGAACTGGAAGAACTCATCAAAAGAGAACAAGTGAATGTGGCGGTGTTTTCTTACAGCGACGTGTCGCATGTGCGAGTAATGAACCTGGCGTCGCGAGTGTTAGCCGCGGGTGCGGATTTTCTGCTGTTGAGCGCGGAAAAAACGATGTTGAAGGCCAAAGTGCCGGTGGTGTCGGTGTGTGCGACACGAACGGGTTGCGGCAAGAGCCCGGTATCGCGGCGCGTGGTGGAATTATTGAAAGAACAGGGGCTGAAAGTAGTCGCGATCCGCCATCCGATGCCCTACGGCGAATTGCAGAAACAGAAGGTGCAGCGGTTCGCCGAAATGGCGGACATGGACCGGGCGAAGTGCACCATCGAGGAGCGCGAGGAATACGAGCCCCACGTGCAAACGGGAACCATCGTGTACGCCGGCGCCGATTACGGCGCGATTCTGCGGGAAGCCGAAAAAGAAGCGGACGTGATCATCTGGGACGGCGGCAACAATGACACGCCGTTCCTGAAACCGGATCTGGAGATTGTGGTGACGGATCCGCTACGCGCGGGACACGAAGTGCTGTATCACCCGGGCGAAGTGAACCTGCTCCGCGCCAACGTGGTGGTCATCAACAAAGTGGATTCCGCGTTTCGGGAAGCGATTGACACCGTGCGCGCGAACGTGCAGCAGCGGAACCCCAAGGCGCTGGTGATCGAGACAAGCTCGCTGGTAAAGGTCGAGCAAGGAGGCCGGCTGAGCGGCGCGAAGGTGCTGGTGATCGAGGACGGGCCCTCGTTGACGCACGGCGAACTGGCGTTTGGCGCAGGAGTTATCGCGGCGCGACGCGCCGGAGCGACGTTGGTGGATCCGCGGGCCTATGCCGTGGGCAGCATCCGCGACACGTTTGGCAAATATACGCAGACGGGCCTGCTGCTGCCAGCAATGGGTTACAGCGAGAAACAGCTGGCGGACCTGGAAGAAACGATTCGCCGGACGCCGTGCGACTTTGTGCTGATTGCGACGCCGATCGATTTGCGGCACCTGATTTCGATTCCG
Organism: Candidatus Sulfotelmatobacter sp.; assembly: GCA_035524015.1. GTDB lineage: Bacteria > Acidobacteriota > Terriglobia > Acidiferrales > UBA7541 > Acidiferrum. Next base: position 6,327 of record DATKPS010000047.1, on the reverse strand, counting down.
CAACCAACCGTGCGCGTCACGTACGAAGTGGCCGAACAAGGGCCGAGCAAACTGGCGAAGGTAATCCGGGAATTTGTCGGCCAACACGCACCCGCAACACTGGCGTAAGAGGAGGAGCACATGTATCGAGAACGCGAGAGTGCCATTTTTCCTGGTGTTGCGCCGTGGCATCTGAAGCCGGCGGCGGTAGGAACAAGCAAACGGGATTTCCTGTCGTTGCACGACATCACGATTTCAGAAATGGAAGCGTTGCTGCAATTAGGAGCAGAGGTAAAAGCCAACCCCGAGATGTACGTGACTGCGCTCCGCGGAAAAATGGCGGCTTTGATTTTTGAAAAACCGTCGCTGCGCACCCGCGTGACCTTCGAAGTGGGTTTCGAGCAGATGGGCGGACACGCCGTGTACCTGGCTCCCGGCGACATCGGACTGGGTAAACGGGAAAGCGTGAAGGATGTGGGCCGCAATCTTTCGCGTTGGGTCAACGTGCTGATCGTGCGGACTTTCTCGCAGAAGCTGCTGGAAGAACTGGCGTTCGCGGCCAATGTGCCGATCATTAACGCGCTGACCGACCTGCTGCATCCATGCCAGGCGATCGCGGATCTGATGACGCTGCAGGAGGCCAAAGGGAAGCTGAAAGGCCTGCATCTGGTGTACGTCGGCGACGGAAACAACGTGGCGCATTCGTTGGCACATGCGGCGGGAAAAGTGGGCATGCACTTCACGATCGCGTGCCCGCCAGGGTATGCGCCCAATCGCGACATGTTGACGGAGGCACGCGCAGACGGCGCCACCACCGGAGCACAAATTGCCGTGGTGCACGATCCGAAAGAAGTGCTGAGCACCGCGGATGCGGTGTACACGGATGTTTGGACGAGTATGGGCCAGGAGAAGGAAACAACCGAACGGCAACGGGCGTTTGAGGGTTTCCAGGTAAATCAAGAATTGATGAAAATGGCGCCGCCCGATGCGTTATTCCTGCATTGCTTGCCAGCACACCGCGGAGAGGAGGTGACCGACGAGGTGCTGGACGGAGCGCACTCAGTAGCGTTGGAACAGGCCGAAAACCGGTTGCATGCACATAAGGCCATCCTGCTGGCTGTATTGGCCGGACAGGAAACCAAAAGGGCGAGGGAGGTGAGGCCATGAAACCAATCGCCGTCGTTGCCATTGGCGGGAACTCACTGAAGCGGGCGAAAGAAACCGGGAAATTCGAAGAACAACAGGCGCACGCCCGGGAAACCTGCCGGGGAATTGCAGCGATTTTGCGGCAGGGCTACCGCGTGGTGCTCACCCACGGTAATGGGCCGCAGGTGGGAGAGGCGCTGCTGCGCTCGGAACTGGCGCAGGATGTGCTGCCCACCCACAATCTGGACGTTTGCGACGCGGAAACGGAAGGTTCGATTGGCTATTTGTTGCAGCAGACGCTGGACAACGTACTGCAGGAGTCGGGAATACCGCAAAAAGTAGTGAGCATGATTACCCAGGTGCTGGTGGATGCGAATGATCCCGCGTTCCTGCGCCCCGACAAGCCCATTGGTCCGTTCTACGAAAAGGAGGAGGCGCTGCAAAGAGAAGAGCGGCTGGGCTGGAAGATGATTGAAGATTCCGGCAGAGGCTGGAGGCGGGTGGTGGCCTCGCCGCACCCACAACGCATTTACGAATTGGAAGCGATCCGCGCGTGCCTGGATGCAGGATTCGTGGTGATTGCGGCGGGCGGCGGCGGGATTCCCGTGGTCAAGTTTGAAGGGCATTTGAAGGGCAGCGAAGCAGTGATCGATAAGGATCGCTGCTCCGCATTGCTGGCCATGGAGTTAGGAGCGGAACTGCTGGTGTTCTCGACCGGAGTGACGCACGTGTACTTGCACTTCGGGAAGGACAGCGAAAAACCGCTGTTTCATTTGAGTTGGGAGGAGGCGCGCACCTACCTGCGGCAAGGGGAATTCGCCGCAGGCAGCATGGGCCCGAAGGTGGAGGCCGCACTGCGCTTTCTGGACCGTGGAGGCCGGCGGGCCATAATCACCGCGCCGGAGTTCATGGCAGCAGCGGTGGCCGGGGGCGCCGGTACGGAGATTCAACCGCCGGTGCTGTTGGAAAAGGAAAAAGTACCTGTGTAATGCGTCACATTTTCCGGCGGGGGGTTGCTGCGAAAATGGGGCTAACGGCAATGTCTGGAGAAAGGTCACGGGTGTGGCATGTTCAAGATACTGAGTGCGGCGCAAATTGCGCCGGGTATTAAACGGTTTGTGATCGAAGCCCCGCGGATTGCGAGAAAGCATGAGGCGGGGCAGTTTTTGATTTTGCGATTGGACGAACACGGCGAACGGATCCCATTGACGATCGAAAGTGCGAATGTCGGGCGTGGAACAGTCTCGATCGTCGTGCAGGCAGTGGGAAAAACTACGTCCCAGTTGAACGCCCTCAATGCCGGTGACTCCATTCAGGACGTGGTGGGACCACTGGGGAAGGCTTCAGAGATCAAGAACTTTGGAACCGTCGTGATTGTGGGCGGCGGAGTCGGGACGGCGTTGGCGTATCCGACGACGGTCGCGCTGAAGCGCGCGGGCAATCGCATTCTGACCATTCTGGGTGGGCGCAACCGGGACCTGGTCATCCTCGAAGATGAGATGAGAGCCACGAGCGACGTCCTGTACGTGACTACGGATGACGGAAGCTACGGCCAAAAGGGATTGGTGACCGATAAGCTGCGGGAACTGATGGCGGCAGAAGAGCGCATCGCGCTGGTGCTGGCGGTAGGTCCGGTGCCGATGATGAAGGCGGTGGCAGACCTCACCCGCGAGAAAGACATCCACACGGTGGTGAGTTTGAACCCCATCATGATCGATGGCACCGGGATGTGTGGCGGGTGCCGGGTGCTGGTAGGGGGGAAGAGCCAGTTTGCCTGCGTGGACGGGCCGGAGTTTGACGCGCACGACGTGAATTTCGAAGTGCTAATGCAGCGCAACCGGATGTACCGGGAGGCGGAGAAACGTTCACTCGAGGAATACCAGCGCGTTTTGCGCGAAAGCGAGCCCAGTGTCTGCCTGGTAGGCGGAGGCCAGCCATGAGTCCCGTGAAAGAAACCAGCGCGAATCCGCTGACCCTGAAAGAACGGATGAAAGTTCCTCATCAACACATGCCAGAACAGCCTGCCGGGTTGCGCATCATGAATTTCAGCGAAGTAAATTTGGGGTATTCGGAGGAACTGGCAAAACAGGAAGCATTGCGCTGTTTGGAATGCGCCAAGGCCACCTGCGTCGAACATTGCCCGGTCGGCGTGAAGGTGAAGGATTTTGTCCGGCTGATCGTGGAGGGGAAGTTCTTGGAGGCAGCGGCAAAGATCCGCGAGGATAACGTGTTGCCGGCGATTACCGGTCGCGTCTGCCCGCAAGAAGATCACTGCGAGGGCGCATGCCTGCTGCACAAGAAGGTGGAGTCGCTAGGCGTGGGATATTTGGAGCGGTTCGTAGCGGATTACGAGCAGCGCATGAGCGCACCCATGGCGCCGAACGCTCCGGCCACTGGTAAGAAGGTGGCGATTGTAGGCAGCGGTCCCGCGGGATTGAGCGCTGCGGGGGATTTGGTGCAGCGGGGACACCAAGTGCATGTGTTTGAAGCGCTGCACGAAATTGGCGGTGTGTTGGTGTATGGGATTCCGGAATTTCGCCTGCCGAAGCAGGTGATTCGCGAACAGATCGGCAAGATGCGCGAAATGGGAGTGGAGTTCGAGACCAACGTGGTGGTGGGACGGACGGTGTCGATCGACGAATTGTTCGGCGAAGAGGGTTACCACGCGGTGTTTATCGCGACTGGCGCGGGCCTGCCAGTCTTCCTGAATATTCCCGGCGAACACCTGAACGGCGTGTATTCGGCGAACGAGTTCCTGACGCGCATCAACCTGATGCATGCCTACGAATTTCCCAGGTACGACGAGCCCATGGTGGATTTGCACGGGAAGCATGTGGCGGTGATTGGCGGTGGCAATACCGCGTTGGATGCCATCCGCTCGGCACGACGGCTGGGCGCTGAGAAGGCCTACGTGATTTATCGGCGAAGCGAAACGGAAATGCCCGCGCGCATTGAAGAAGTGAAACACGCGAAACAGGAAGGGATCGAGATTCGCGTGCTGACCAATCCCGTGGAATTTCTGGATGATGGCCGGGGCTGGCTGAAGGGCGCGCGATGCGTGCAGATGGAATTGGGCGAGCCGGACGCGTCGGGCAGAAGGCGCCCGATTCCCATTGCCGGATCGGAGTTCGAGATTCCCTTGCAGGTAGCGATCATCGCAACGGGAACATCGGCAAATCCGCTGATTCAATCGACCACGCCGGGACTGAAGACCAACAAGTGGGGCTATATCGAGGCCAGTGGGGAAACGCAGCGTACCTCTCGCAAAGGAGTGTTTGCGGGAGGGGACATTGTTACGGGAGCAGCCACGGTGATCCTCGCGATGGGAGCAGGACGCCGGGCTGCCCAATCGATTCACGAGTATCTGACAACCGGGGAGTGGTAGGACTACGTAGTCATGGGCCAAGGCGCGCCGGGTGCGCGCAGAGAGAGTCGTTCGGTCGGGAGAACTGTCATGACCATCACAAAATCGCAGGCGCTGGCCTACCATTCGGGCGGCGCGCGTCCTGGGAAGATCGAGGTTTCTCCAACCAAGCCATGCCGGACACAGCGGGATTTGAGTTTGGCGTATACGCCGGGTGTGGCAGAGCCGTGTCTGGAAATCGCGAAAGAGCCGGGGGATGTGTACAAATACACGGCCAAAGGCAATCTGGTCGCGGTGGTCTCCAACGGCACCGCGGTTTTAGGTTTGGGGAATATTGGCGCATTGGCCGGCAAGCCCGTGATGGAAGGAAAGGGAGTGCTGTTCAAGAGGTTTGCGGACGTGGATGTATTCGACTTGGAAGTGAACTCACTGGATCCGGAAGACGTGATTAAGGTTTGCCAACTACTGGAACCCACGTTCGGCGGAATTAACCTGGAGGACATCAAGGCACCGGAGTGTTTTTACATCGAAGAGACACTGAAACGGACCATGCAGATACCGGTGTTTCATGACGATCAGCATGGAACAGCGATTATTTCGGGCGCCGCGTTGCTGAATGCGTTGGAGTTGGTGGACAAACCGATCAATCAAATTCGCATGGTGGTGAACGGAAGCGGCGCGGCAGGAATCGCCTGTGCCGAACATTACGTGCGACTGGGCGTGAAGCGCGAAAACATCACCCTGGCGGATACCAAGGGTGTGGTCTACGACGGCCGCACCGAAGGTATGAATCCCTACAAGGCGCGGTTTGCCCACAAAACGGAATGGAGGACCTTGGCGGACGCGGCAAAAGGCGCGGATGTTCTGGTGGGTTTGTCGGTGAAGGGCGCATTTACCCCGGAGATGCTGCGCTCGATGGCCGCCCGGCCGATTGTATTCGCTATGGCCAACCCGAACCCCGAAATTACCTATGACGAAGCGCTGGCCGCCCGTAAAGACGTGATCATAACCACGGGACGCTCCGATTATCCCAACCAGGTCAACAACGTTTTGGGCTTCCCGTTTATTTTCCGCGGTGCGCTGGATGTCCACGCAACCGCCATCAATGAGGAAATGAAGCTGGCAGCTACGAGGGCGTTGGCAGCACTGGCGAAAGAAGATGTGCCGGATTCGGTGTGCCATGCGTACGGAGTGGAACGGCTGCGATTTGGACCGGAATACATCATCCCGAAGCCGTTTGATCCCCGTGTCCTGGTCTGGGAAGCTTCGGCCGTGGCGCGTGCCGCGATCGAAACAGGCGTGGCCAGAACGCCTGTGGATCTGGACGAATATCGCGAACGGCTCGAGAGACTGCTGGGCCCAGCCCACGAAGTGATGCGCACCATCATCCGGAAAGCGGCCGCGCAGCCGCGGCGTGTCGTTTTTCCGGAAGGCGAGACTGAGAAAATCCTAAGGGCGGCACACATTCTGGTGGAAGAACACATTGCCCACCCGATTCTGTTGGGCGATGAAACAGTGATTCGCGACAAAGCGCGCGACTTGGGCGTGGCATTGGACAAGATCGCCGTCGTGAATCCTCAGGTGTGGCCGAAACGCGAGTCGTACATCCAGTCGCTCTATGAATTGAGACAAAGACGAGGCGTCACCCTTTCCGAAGCGCGGGAATTGGTGAACAACCGCACGGTGTTTGGCGCGTTGATGGTGCATCTGGGAGACGGAGATGCCCTGGTAGGCGGAGTGGACAAGCACGTGCCCGAAACGCTGCGCCCGGCGTTGCAGGTCATCAAACCGCGAGCAGGGTTACATCGCGTGGCCGGGTTGTATGTCCTGGTGACACG
>DATKPS010000046.1:0-4601 GCA_035524015.1 Candidatus Sulfotelmatobacter sp. | reverse complement strand
CACGACATCAAGATGGGCATTAACATCCGCGCCAATCAAATGAACGTCGGTACCGAAGGCTTCCAAGACGGCTACTGGGTGATCGACGGCGTTTACACCAGCGGCGGGTATGCTAATGCTGGAAACCCGATAGCGGACTTTATGCAGGGCATGAGCGGCCTGGCCATTCACGACCAAACGTTCCCGTCCGATAGCCAGTACAACGGGGGCCCCGTAACCGGGCGCCGTTGGAAAATCTATCGCCCCTACGTTCAAGACGATTGGCGTGTCACCAAGAACCTTACCTTGAATCTCGGCTTGGCTTGGGACCTCACCACGCCTATTTCCGAAGAGGCTTGGCGCCAAGCTAACTTGGTCGCCTCCACCGGACAACTGCAGATTGCAGGCGAGCCAGGCATTAACGGTGCCGCTGGCATCCAGATGAACTGGACCGCCTTTGAGCCGCGCATCGGCGGCGCCTGGAAGGTCATGGGCAGCGACAAAACCGTCTTCCGCGCCGGCTATGGCGCATTCCACGATTCCGCCTGGAGCATGGGCGCACAGGGACTTTGGCAGAATCCTCCGTTCTTTGCTGAGTCCGACGCGTTTGGCGCTTCGGCCGCGCCCTTTTGTCCTTTCGCCACTTCTTATTGCGCAGCTACCTTGGGCCAGCCTGCAACGGCGATAAACATCTCGGACGGCTTCCAACTCTTCCCGACACGTCCGAATCCATCCACCTTCACCGGTGCCCTGCTTTCGGAACCCACCAATTTTAAGTTGGGCTACGTGCAGCAGTACAACGCCAACCTCCAACGCGAGTTGCCGGGCCAAGTTTTGCTCACCGTGGGCTACGCCGGTTCCAAGGGCCGGCACATCCTGATCTACGGGAACGACCTGAACACGGACAGCCCGAGCGCTTGCGTTCCCGGCAGTGGGTACACCTTGGGCTGTTTGCCAAATGGTGCTCCGTACACTGCCTTCCCTTCGAGCTATCCGTACGCGTTCAACACCATTTACTGCGTCTGCGACAGCGGCCAGACTCTCTACAATTCTCTGCAAATTAAAGCCGAAACCAAATCCAGCCGAAATGGCCTCTACGCCCTGATTAGCTACACCTATTCGCGCACCTATGACAACGGGTTGTCCGACGGCTTGGGCTCCGTGCTCAGCGCCCCGTATTTCCCCTTGCCCAACTGGTCGAAGTTGGATTGGGGACTCTCCCAAATCAACCTCAACAACAACTTCGTCGCCAGCGTCATCTACGATCTCCCCTTCGGCAAGGGCAAGAAGTGGGGCAGCAACTGGAACGGCGTGACCAATTCTCTCCTCGGCGGTTGGCAGGCCACCGTCATTGAGAAGATCACCTCCGGCTTCCCAGTTCCGCTGATTGACAGCAATAACGCCTCGGGCACCTACTTCCAGAACGGCAACGGTGACAACTACAACCGGCCAGACTATGTCGCCGGCTGCAATGCGGGCGCCGGTAATCACAGCGCGTTGCTGTGGATCAACCCCAGCTGCTTCCCCGCCCCCGCGCCCGGTCAACTTGGCAATGCCAACCGCGTTCCCGCCACCGGTCCTGACTTCGTCAACACCGACTTCTCCGTCATTAAAACTTTCGCCTTGCCTTGGGAAAACATGGGCTTGAACTTCCGTGCGGAGTTCTTCAACCTGTGGAACCACGCGCAATTCGGCATGCCCGTCAACGACATCAACGCGGGGAGCGCCTTCGGCTATGTGAATTCCACCGTCAACAATCCGCGACTCGTGCAGTTCGCGCTCAAGTTGACCTTCTAAGTCATATGCTTGCGTAGTGGCCAGTCTTTAGACTGGCCAGCTCGACACAGCGAATCACCCTTCCCGCCCCATCAGCCACTTGGTGGGGCGGTTTTCTGTTGCCAGTGGATTAGCCACACAGATTGTCATCCTGACCCTCAAGCTGCGGTCTTCCGCAGTCTGAGGTTGAGGGACCTCTCCAGCTTCGGTATTCCGGCTGAATTGCCTGTTAGTGGGAATCGGGTGTGGATGGCGGAGGCGCGGGGTGTTGTTCCCGCAACGTGTACACAAACTGCGGAATCTCGTGGCGTTCGCGCTCGGCCTGCTCGTTCTTCTGCTCTGACAACTGCTTGAACCGTTCGATCTCCTGGCGCGCTTTTTCCGTTTCTCCCATCCGCCGGTAAATCTGCGCCAGGCGATAATGCGCATCGTCGGGAATCGCCGTGTTTTCCACCGCTTTTTGCAACGCCGAAACTGCCGCCGCAAAATCCTCCCGCTGCGAATAGAGAATGCCCAATTGCAAGTACGCATCGCCCAAGTGCGGATCGAGTTCGATGGCGCGCTTCAGCTCCGCTTCTGCTAAGTCGGCATGTTCCGGATGCGCCCCCTGTTTGATCAGCGCAACCGCATATAGATAATGCGCCATCGCCATTTCGGGATGAAGCGCAGCGAAGCGTTTCATGCGCACCACCCACGCCTCCGGAACCACCGGCTCCGTCAGCTGCAGCCGGCCCAGAAACAGGTACGGTGTAGCATCCGCGGGGTTCACGTCGCAAGCATCCAGCATGATTTGCTCCGCCTGTTCCTTCGAGCGTTGCGCATACCACGCCGCCCCCAGCCCCAGCATCATGCGGCTCGATTGCGGGTACAAACGATGCCCCTTGGAGAAAATCTCAATGGCCGGCTCTGGTGCATGGTGCAGCAGCAATTCCGCGCCCCACGCAAACAGGTTCGGCTCGCTCGGCTGCATCTCGGCAGCGCGCTGGTACTCGCGGACCGCGTCGAGCGGTCGCCCTTCCTTTTCCTCTATTTCTGCAAGTTGCTCGTGCAGCTCAGCGCTGTCGTGGTCAGCGAGCTTTTCTCGAATCGCTGCTTCGTCCGATCCACCAGAACCGGTAGACGCTCCGTTCGCCGCACCGCTGTTGTTTGCCAGCGAAGCTGTCTCCTTAGAGAGCGCGTTGCTATTGCGCACAATCGGGCCGGACCCATGTCCTCCTAATGCGGTCGTGTCCGTTACGCCTGCCACCGTGAATGCGGGTTCGTCCGAGAACGCCAGCGCACTACTATCGTCTTTCCTGGATGCAGAATCTTTATCCTTCGTCAGCAACAACAAAGCGGATTTGGTCTCGTGCTCTCCTAGAAGGATCGGCCCCCGCACGCATTCCTGATAGCCCTTCAACTTAACGCGAAGTGTATAGCTGCCCGCTGCTACGCCATCGAAACGAAATCGCCCCTGCGCATCCGTTTTATAACTCCGGCCCCCAGCGGAATCTCCCTCCTGCAGTGTAACCACAACTCCTGCGATCGCATGGCTGCCGGAATCCTGCACCTGGCCTTCTACGATTGCTGTGCCCGCCTGCGCCGCTGCCTCCACGCGCGCGGCCAGGAATGCGATCCCGCACAGCGCCATGGCGACGCCGGCAATACCAAACGATTTGGCAAAACGCGTAATCATGCACTCGCAGACCTGAATTGGGAGCGAGTTTTCATTCTAATGGTGGATTCTGGCGCAAGCAATTCAGCCGGTACGCTATTCTTCGAGCTGCTTCAGTGCTGCTTTCGCTTGCGCGTGATCCGGTTGCTGCTTCAGCAGCGCGCCAAGCACCGTCTTGGCTTTCTCGCGGTCCCCTTCAATCGCATAGACACGCGCCAGATTCAGGTACGCTTGGTCGTACGCAGGAGCCACGCGGATCGACTGCTCGAAACTTTGTATCGCTTCCGCTGGACGCCGCGTCCGCAAATAGAGTATGCCCAGGTTGTTCAACGCTTCCGGATACGCAGGACGCGCGGCAATGGCCTTTTGCAAATAGTCGTAGGCATGCTCCATATCGTTTTGTTGCGCGTACACCATGCCCAGGCTGTAATTCGCTTCCGCATCTTCAGGACTCAATGCCAATGCTCGCTCCAGCGTGCTCTTGGCCTGCGCCCAATCCTTTGTCTGACGATAGGCGCTTCCCAGATTCTGCAGCGCGATGGTGTGCTCCGGATCGATTTGCAGCGCGCGTTGAAAATCCTGGATAGCCTCGTCGTAATTCCCTCCCCGCGCCGCCAAAATTCCCAGGTTGTTCCAGCAGTTCGGCAGCGTGCCAGGATAAGTGGCGGCCAGTTTCAGGGCGCGCTCGAAGCAATCGTGCGCTTCGCTCGCCTTCCCTAATTGCAGATACGCGCTCCCTAGCCCGTAAAGCGCTTCCGCGCTGCTTGGGTCGTCCTTCAAAGCCTGCCTATAGAACTGTTCGGCTTGCTGGTAATAGCCGCGCTCATAAAACACGAAACCGAACGAAAGATAATTGCGCTCGAATTCGTACGTTTCTCGCAACCCCGGGAACGGCAATGCCTTGGCCAACCGCTCCGCATCGTTCTTCGGAATGCGCTCGCAATCCGCCTCGATGGTCTTCGGCGATACTGCGCCTTGATAGACCTTCACGATGTTTCCGGCAGGCTCGACCAGAAACGAAATCGGCACACTCATATCCCGATGACGATCAAACAGTTGCCGAAAGAGCAGGTTGTACACCGCGATTACCTCAGGAGACGCCCCGAGAATCGGGAAGGAATATTGCGAAGTCGACGGTGGGGTTGCGTCGACGTTGAGCGCAACCAACTGCAATCCTTTTTCGGTCCACCGC
>DATKPS010000045.1:0-51760 GCA_035524015.1 Candidatus Sulfotelmatobacter sp. | reverse complement strand
ATCTCGCCCGCCTCTTCGGTGGTGTATTCATGAATCTCGCACAGAAGAAGGATAGCTCGCTGCTCCCAACTCAATTGCGAGAGTTGGCTCATCAACGCACGGGCAGTTTGCTTCTCCGCCAGCATTTGCTCGGGATTTAATCCTGGGTGCGGGAAGGAATCCGCCGCCTCCGCCTGTTCTTGAACGATCGAGCATTCTGACAAAAAGGTTCGCTTGCGTTTGCGAAGAATGGTGATGGCTTCGTTGACGAGTATCCTCGCCAACCAACTGCGAAACGCGCCTTCATACCTGAAACTCTTCAGCTTGCGGAAGGCCGCCAGCGAAGAATTCTGTACGGCATCCTCCGCCTCTTCGTGGTTGCGCAGCATGCGTTGTGCCAAGCGGTAAAGGATCGGCCGATACCGGGAAAACAAAATCTCAAACGCGTCCGTGTCTCCTTGCAAGCCGTCAGAAACCAATTTGCTGTCGTCCAGATGCGCTTGCACTTCGCTGTTTTCTTGCGCGTTTTTGTCCTTCAGCGTTTCCGGCACTTTGTTTCCCTCGTTTCCCCATGGTCCGGTACAAGGCAATTCCCGGTGCATTTCCCAAACGCCATACCCGGGAAGCAAAGCGGCGACTGGTGCTTGTCGCTATATTGGATTCTCCGACGGTATGAGCGTTTACATGCCAATTTGTCTGCGTATAACTTACACCGCTGCCCACCCGATTCGATTCACACCTGCTCTCCCTCGTTGCCTCTTCTCTCGCCACTCGTCCCCAGCCACTCGGCACTGCTGCTCCTCCCGTCCTTTGGGACAGGTAATGAAAAGGAACGAACCGTATCCACATCCGACACATCGTCAGAGCACTCTAATTGACGGGTACAGTACTGAGTGCTCCAATTGGGTTTGTAGCGAGACCGTGGCGGCGAGGGCTGCCTGGAGGAAGTTCGGTGGCCAAGATACTGGTTGCGGACGACAACAGCAACATCCAGAAAATGGTGGGATTGGCCCTGAAAGACCAGGGAATCGATGTGGTTGCCGTCGGCAATGGCGAAGCAGCGGTACGCAAAATTTCAGACATTAAACCGGACCTGGTTTTGGCCGATGTGTTTATGCCGGTGCGCAACGGCTATGAAGTCTGCCGGTACGTCAAAGAAGATTCTGCGCTGTCGCATATTCCGGTGATTCTCCTGGTGGGCGCGTTTGATCCACTGGATGAACAAGAAGCGCAGCGTGTGGGAGCCGATGGCGTATTGAAAAAGCCATTTGTTCCGCCTGATCCACTGATTTCCATGGTCAAGTCTGCGTTGACACGCGCGGGAGTTTCCCTTGGTCCCGCCCCTGGTGCTGCGGCCGATAAAGCGCCCGTGGCAGCTCCGCCGAAGCGCTCCACGCAAGAGATTCTGAGCGGCGCGCTGAGTTCGAAATTGTCCTCCTTCGCTCCGGAAAAGCTGCCTGAAGCTGCCCCGGAACCCGTCGAAGAGTTCTCGACGACACCGCCGCAGTTAAAGATTGCCGCAGGCACTGAACCTTTAGCCTTTGGCAGTTTGTTGGAAACGCCGGAAACCGACGACTTGGCAATTACCTCGAAGCCCATGATTGACCTTTCGCCCCGCGGCAAGTGGGACCACGAGTCCGACGAGGAAGAGGAAGAAGAAAAAGAACAGGCGGAAGAATCGCCGAGCGGCAGCTGGCGCCCGGGTGGACTGGACGAAGCCATTGAGCATGCCGCCAAGTCTTCCCCCTCGGCTCCGGACTGGCGAGAAGAAGCCTTCCATGGAAATTCGCCGGCGAAGAGTTTTTCGTCCACGTGGGGGCCGTCTGCAGAACAGCCTGAGTTTGTCGAGGCCGCGGAATCCCAGTCTGTGGCGGTTGCCACCGTGGCGACTAAACCGGCCGAGGGCCCAGTTCCCTTCACTAGCGACGCATGGGCGGCAGCGATGGCCGCCGGCGTGGAAGAAAAGCTTGCTGAGGCGAAGCATCTAGACACCGCCGCGCCGGAAAGCGTAGCCACTACGGAAGTGCAGGAGCACAAGACCGAGGTGGACGCTGAAGTCTCCCCAACCGCTCAAGAAATGGCCACGTCAACACCCGAACCCGTTTCGGAGACCAGCAAGCCCGTCGAATCAGCTTCGGTGGCCGAGGCTTCGCCAGCACCAGAACCTGTGCCATCGGCGCCAGCGACAGAACCCGCGAACTGGGCGTCTGTGCCGGAAACCGCCTGGGAAATTGAGGCGAAAAAAGCTTCCTTGCTGGCTTCTACCTGGGACACGCCGAAGACGTTCTCGGTCGACGATACCCAGGAAGTCCCGGCCTATTCTGCGGAACCGCAGGTTGAGCACGCGGAACCCACGATCGAAGCGCCTGCAGAGTCGTCCGCATATTCGGCGGAGCCAGTCTTGTCGGTGGAGCCAACGAACTCGGCCGAGGCCGAAACTGCGGTCGAGACGAACGAAACTCCGGCGATCGAGCCTGGACCTACCGTCAACGAGGAACCCGTCCTCGCGGCCAACGAAAATGCTGAACCTACAGCTCCAACGGAACTGAAGACTTGGGAAATTGCGTGGGAGGCTCCCGCACCCGCAGCGTTACCTTCGGCAGAGCCTGCGGCAGAAGAAACGCATGTTGAACCGGAGCAAGCGACCGAGCCCGCGGTAATTGAGGCTCCCCAGACACTAACTCCTGAGCCCGCGGCCGCGGCACAAGCGGAAGAGCCCGTCGCCACCGCGCCACCGGCCGAACCGAATATGGACGAACTGGTCGCGCGCGTTCTGAGCAAAATGAATCCCGAGGTCTTGCAAAAGGTCACCCGGGAAATCCTGAAGCCGGTGATCGAAGCGATCGTTCGCGATGAAATAGACTCGAAGAAATCGTAGTCGTCGACACCTGATTATCCATATCTACTCTCAGAGCTCGCCTCAACGTTTGTTGAGCGCAACTTAAATCCCGCGCGGTGTGCGCGAATTGACGCGCTGGACTGCCTACCCGTATATTGAAAGATTACCTTGTGCTCGCGCACGATTGCCTTGCGCGTGAACGCCTAGCTTCTCTGGTTGGATGGTCGTTCCAGGGGCTAAAGAGGATGGCATGGGCCGAGAAATAGCCAAAGCTTACGATCCAAAACAAATCGAACAAAAATGGGCCGAATTTTGGGTCAAGGAGCAACTGTTCAAGGCCGATCCCGCCACGCCGGGACCCGTCTTCTCCATCGTGATTCCGCCGCCCAATGTGACAGGTTCGTTGCACATCGGACACATGCTGGAGCACACGGAAATTGACACGCTCACGCGCTGGCAACGCATGAGGGGCTACAACACGTTATACCTTCCGGGGACGGACCATGCGGGAATCTCCACGCAGCGCGCGGTAGTGCGCCATTTGAGCCACCAGGGAATCCACTACCGGGAGCTGGGACGCGAGGGCTTCCTGAAACAGGCGTGGCAATGGAAGGAAGAAAGTGGCGGCACGATTCAGCGGCAGATGAAGCAGATCGGGGAGTCGTGTGACTGGTCTCGTGAGCGGTTCACGCTGTCACCGGAATTATCGCGAGTGGTGCGGGAAGTTTTTGTGCGGTTATATGAGGAAGGGCTGATCTACCGCGAAAAGCGCATGGTGAACTGGTGCCCCGGTTGCCGGACGGTGCTAAGCGATCTGGAAGTGATTCACGAGGAAAAGCAGGGGCACCTGTGGTACATCCGCTACCCGGTTAAAACTGGGACGAACCAGTATCTGGTGGTGGCTACCACGCGGCCTGAGACCATGCTGGGCGACACGGCCGTTGCCGTGCATCCCGATGATGAGCGCTACAAACATTTGATCGGCAAAAACGTAATTTTGCCGCTGATGAACCGCGAGATTCCGATTATTGGCGACGAAATGGTGGACCGCGAGTTCGGCACAGGGGCAGTAAAGATCACTCCGGCACACGATCCAAACGACTTCGAAGCGGGCAAGCGCCATCACTTGGCATTGATCGACGTGATGACCGAAGACGCGCACATGAACGAGAACGCCGGGGCCTATGCGGGCCTCGAGCGCTTTGTAGCGCGCAAGAAAATTGTCGAAGACCTGCAGGCGCAAGGACTGATCGAGAAGATTGTGGATCACATCAACGCCATTGGGCACTGCGAACGTAGCCGCACGATTGTGGAACCCCGCGTATCCACGCAGTGGTTCTGCTCCATGAAGCCGTTGGCGGAGCCGGCGATCGCGGCTGTGGAGAATGGGACCATCCAGATTATCCCCGAGAATCGCCGGGAAGAATATTTCCACTGGATGCGGAACATTCGCGACTGGACGATTTCGCGGCAGCTGTGGTGGGGCCACCGGATTCCAGCGTGGTATTGCCAAAAGTGTGGCGAAATCATTGTGTCGCGCGAAGATCCGAGCAAATGCGTGAAATGCGGATCGGGCGAACTCCAACAGGATCCCGATGTGCTCGATACATGGTTTAGCTCGGCTCTGTGGCCCTTTTCGACCTTGGGTTGGCCGGTGAAGACCACAGACTATCAGAAATATTATCCGACCAGTTTGCTGATTACCGGCTACGACATCCTGTTTTTCTGGGTGGCGCGGATGATCGTGATGGGACTGCACTTCACCCGCGAGGTGCCGTTTCGCGTCGTGTATCTGCATTCGCTGGTGCGTACGGCGAGCGGCGAGAAGATGTCCAAGTCGAAAGGCACAGGACTCGATCCCGTCGCTTTGAACGAGGAATACGGTACGGACGCGATGCGCTTCTGCCTGGCGTCTATGGCCGCGCCGGGCACGGACATTATTCTCTCCGACGACCGCCTCGGCGGGGCAAAGGCCTTTGCCAACAAAATCTGGAATGCCGCGCGGTTCCTGTTCGTGAACCTGGAGAAATTCGAGGCGAGCGGCGCGTCACTCGAGCAATTGGCCAATCCCGCGGTGCGGCTGAAGGCCCCGCACGCGTACGGCAGGCAAGTGCCTTTGGTGGATCGCTGGCTGTTTGCGCGCTTGGCCGACACCGTGAAGGCGGTAAATGACGCGCTCGAAACGTATCGTTTTCACGAGGCGGCGCAGAGTGTTTATCAGTTTTTCTGGGGCGACTTCTGTGACTGGTACATCGAATGGGTGAAGCCGGAATTGCAGAGTGCCGATCACGAGCGAGCGACGGTAGCCTGGCAGAATCTGTTCGCGGGCTTCGACGCGGCCTTGCGGCTGTTGCATCCGTTTATGCCTTTCCTGACCGAGGAATTGTGGCACCAGTTTCCGCAGAAGCCCGGCGCGAAGTCGATTGCCCTGGACACTTATCCGGAGGCACAAGCATCGTGGAACGATCCGCAGGCCCTCAAGGAATATGGACTGGTTCAGGAGATCGTGCAGAGTCTGCGAGTGATTCGGGCCGAAATGAAATTGGATCCCAAGAAGAAGGTGGCGGCACAATTTTCCAGCAGCGATGCGTCGGCCCGGGGAGTGATCGACGCCAACAAGGAAGGCATCGCGCGACTGGCGATTCTGTCAGAGTTGGCCATTGTCTCCGAAAAGCTTCCGGAAGGTGGCGGCGGAACGCGGTCGACCGCGCAGTTTGATGTGCGTATTCCTTACGCAACCGACACTATTGACGTGACTGCAGAATGTGCACGGCTAAAGAAGGAAATAGAGGGCCTGCAGAAAGCCATCGCGTCGAAGGAAGCTCAGTTGGGCAACCCGACGTTTCGAGAGCGGGCCCCGGAAAAAATCATCCTTCAGATGGAAGAGGCATTGCAGGCGCAGCGCGTAGAACTGCGGAAGTTCGAGGATCGACTGAAGCAGCTTGGCACGAACTGAGTTGACGCCGTCAAATTCGCGCCTAAGTCTCTCCAAGGTTCTCCAATAGAGTGTCCGCGCCGAATAGGCGATACACATGGACTGGGACTCTGACTACATTCGCGATTTCGTTGCGACGGCGCTGGAAGAGGATCGCGCTGCCAGTAGTTCCTCCGCTATGGCTCTTTTCTCTGCGCCGCTGGACGTGCGAGCGCGAGTCCTAGCAAAGGACGAGTCGCTTTGTGCGGGGCTACCTTTGACTGAGCGCATTTTCCGAAGAGCAGTCCCGGAGGTGCAAGTTGCGCCGCTCGCGCAAGACGGTCAGGAGGTTCGATGTGAGGATTGCGTTTTGGAACTGCGCGGGGACGCTGGAGCAATTCTACGAGCGGAACGGGTAGCGCTGAATGCCCTGGAGCATCTCAGTAGCATCGCCACGACGACGCGGCGATTCGTAGAAGAGATTCGTGGCGCACGCACCAGAATTTCTGGACCGCGACAAACAACTCCCGGAATGCGCGTCCTGGAACAGTACGCGATCGAACTCGGTGGTGGAACAGCGCACCGCACCAATGACATTCTGCTGACCACCAATCATGTGCGATTGGCGGGTGGAGTGAAGGCGGCACTGGATCAGGCGCATAGCCTGGTTGCATTGCAAATGCGACCGCAATCGATGACGGCTTACGAGGCTGTCGGAGAGCAACCCAACGTGCCAGAAGCGGACACTATTGCGATACAGATTGAGGTGCAGGACGAAGGCGAATTGCGTGAGGCACTGGAAGCTGGCGCGGACTTTGTGATTCTGAAACACCTACTAGTGGAAGAAGCGCGCCATGCGGTGCAACTTGTTCGTGGCATCCGCCCTGACGTGGTCGTAGAAGTTTCTCAAGATATCACGTTGGCCAATCTCCGAGCTTATGCAGAAACTGGAGCGGATTACCTATGTTGTAAGGGGTTGACGCATCCCGCGCCGCCGCCGAGGTTCGCGCTGCTTGTGGAGAGGCGCGAGGAAAAGTAAGCTAAGACAGCAGGAGCATAGGACCAGGGCCGAATGCCCCAAGCACCCTCTCTACCAGGTACAACCGACCGAAGGCTGGCGGCGCTGCTAACGCTGCTCTCGGAAAACGCCACCATTGTCATCAGCGGCGCGCGCATTGCTCGCGAAGTGGGAATGTCGCGGTCCACGGTGTGGCGTTGGGTGCAGGAATTGCGCAAGTTGGGCGTGCAGGTGAAGGGGCAACGCAGCACAGGATATTTTCTGGAGAAGGTTCCTGACGTGCTCACGCCCGATCTGCTTCGGAAGCGCCTCAAGGGCAATCTCTTCGGAAAGCGCGTCTTTCACTTCTTCAAGACGGACTCCACCAATCGCGTAGCCATGGAATTGGGATACGCGGGCGAGCCGGAAGGCACGGTAGTGATGGCAGAGGCACAGACAGCCGGGCGTGGGCGCTCCGGGCGCTCGTGGCATTCGGAAAAAGGCACCGGGTTGTACTTCACCGTGTTGTTGCGGCCAAGATTGGCGCCGGCACAGGCGCCCTTGCTTACCATGCTGGCTGGAGTTTCCGTATACACGGCGATTGCCGCGCAGACCGGCCTGGTGCCCGAACTGAAATGGCCCAATGATCTGCTGCTGAATGGAAAGAAACTCGGTGGAATTTTGACGGAGATGTACGCCGAGCCGAACGCCGTGCGATTTGTCATTGTGGGCATGGGGATCAACGTGAACCAGGACAAATTTCCGCCGGAGCTATCGGGAATCGCTACGTCGCTCCGCAAGGAAACCAGCCGGGCCAGCTATCGTCTGGAATTGCTGGCGCGGTTGCTGACGCAATTCGAGAGCGATTACAATCGCTTCCTGCGCGAAGGCCCTGCCTTCGTGGTGGATCGCTTTGAGAGCGTGTCGTCGTTTGCGCGAGGGCGCCGCGTACGCGTAGATACGGGCACGGAGAGCTACGTCGGCACGACGGCGGGGCTTAGCCCGGAAGGGCTGCTGCTGGTGAACCGGGAAAGCGGACCGCTCACTACGGTAATCGCCGGCGATGTGACTGAGGTTCGATAAGAGATGCTGCTGACCATCGACGTAGGCAACACAAATACGGTGTTGGGTGTCTTTCGCGGCGAAGAGTTGATCGCGAACTGGCGCCTGACCACCGCACGCACGCAGACGGTGGATGAATACGGCGTGCTGACACGCAACCTGTTTTCGCTGGCCGGGCTCAACAAAGAGATGATCACTGGCGTGATTATCAGTTCGGTGGTGCCACCGTTGAACTGGACTTTGGCGGAAATGTCGCGGCTGTATCTGGGCAAGAAGGCACTGTTTTTGGAAATGGGCGTGAAGACGGGCATGTCCGTGCATGTCGATAATCCATCCGAAGTAGGCGCGGACCGTATAGTGAATGGTGTGGCAGCGTTTCACGAATATGGCGGACCGTGCGTGGTGGTCGATTTCGGGACGGCGATTACGTTCGATGTCATCTCGGCCAAGTGTGAGTTTTTGGGAGGGGTGATCGCGCCGGGGCTTGGTATTTCCTCGGAGGCCCTATTTACGCATACCGCGCGGTTGCCACGCGTGGAGATCAAGGATCCCGGGAAAGTGATCGGAACGAATACGGTGACCAACATCCAAGCCGGGTTGTATTACGGCGCAGTGGACATGGTGGACGGCATCCTGGCGCGCATCAAAGCGGAAGTGAACGCGGATCCGGTGGTGGTCGCGACCGGCGGGCAAGCGCGCCTGGTGGCTCGCGGTTCAAAGCACATCCAGCACGTCGACGAATTCCTGACGCTGACAGGATTGCGGTATATCTGGGAGAAGAACCAACCGGGGGAAGCACAGGCCCGTAAAGACGATGCGGCAAAAGCGGGCGCGGCCAAGGCCGACATTGTGAAACTGAAGAAGGCGCCCCGCTAAGCCAATCCAACAACGAAACCCGCGCACATGGACAATTGGAATTACTTTAATTACTTCACAGAAATCGAAGAGTATTTCTGGAAGAAACGAGGAGCGCATTTGCTGGTTTCCCCGCTCGATTGGGCGATCATGGAAACGTGGCAAAAGGCGGGTGTGCCCTTGGAAGCGGCGCTGAAAGGAATTGACCGGGCCTTCGAAAGCTATCAGCGTTCGCGGCGCGGCGCAGGTAAGCCTCTCAAGAGCTTGGCCTACTGCACCGATGCCGTGTTGGAGGCAACGCAGGAACAACAAGAGGCGGCCGCCGGGGCGCAACCTAAGGGCCGTTCCGAACACAAAGAACCGTTTGTACGTGAAGACTTGCGAGCCTACTTCCACCACAACGCCGAGATGTTGCGATCCGCAGCGGACCGGCAAAAGGTCCTGCAGCCGCAACTGGCTGACTTCTTGCAGGAAACAGCCGATAAGGTGATCGCCGCTGCGGGTCTATTGGAAACTCCCGCGGCTCTGGATATGGAGGATATGGAGCGGCGGCTGACCATCTTGGACGAAAAGATTCATGCGACCCTTCTCACCCATGCTTCCGAGGACTTGATGCTGAAGATTCGGCGAGAAGTGGATTCCCAGCTGGCGGCGTATCGGCGCAAAATGAAGGCGGAGCAACTGGCCCTGGTGGAAAAACAGTATTCGCAAAAACGTCTGCTGGACGAATATCAATTGCCGCGACTGAGTCTCTATTATTTTTCCTGAGCGCACCTCGGCAAGAACTCATAAGAAAGACAGGATTGAACTTATATGGCTGATGAGTTACAGTTATCAATTGAGAAGCTTATCTATGGCGGTGAGGGATTGGCCCATACGGAGGGCAATACCGTGTTTGTGCCGTTCGTGCTTCCCGGCGAGCAGGTGCGTGCCTCGATTCGTGACCGGAAGAAAAAGCTGATTCACGCCAATCTGCTAGAAGTACAGCAGGCCTCCCCTGCCCGCATTTCCCCTGAATGTCCGCATTTCCGCGCTTGTGGTGGGTGCCATTACCAGCACATCGACACAGCTGAACAGGTCCGGCTGAAAAAGGAGATTTTGCGAGAGACGCTTTCGCGGCTGGGCGGGGTGCAATGGGCCGGCGAAATTCGCGAGCATACCGCGCAACCTTACGGCTACCGCAATCGCGCGCAGTGGGCCTTTCGCGATTCGTTGCCGCGCGCGTTCGGCTATTTTCTGCCAGAGAGCGCGCACATTTTGCCAATTGATGTATGCCCCGTGCTTTCGCCACGATTGACCGAAGTGTTTGGCCAATTACAGGATTTGGCGGGTTCCAATTCCCTGCCCCCGGGGATTCTGGAGGTCGAAGCGTTTGCTGACGGCGCAGACGAGAAAGTGGCTCTAAACATAGCCTTCGAGCGATTCCCCGAACCACCCAAGGCGCTTGCTCACAAGTTCAAAACCACGCTTCCTGCATTGGAAAGTTTGTTGATGCTGGATCAGAGCAAGAATCGCTTCGAACTAGACGGGCCCGGCTATCTGCTGCAGAGAGCCGGCGGTTTCACTTTTCATGTGAATCATCTGTCCTTCTTTCAGGTGAACCGTTTCCTGGTCGAAGATCTGTTGCAAACCATGGTCGGTGCCGCAAAAGGCGATTTTGCGCTGGATCTGTATGCGGGCGTGGGATTCTTCACGCTGCCATTGGCCAAATCGTTCGCCAAGGTGGTCAGCGTCGACGCGAACTTGTCCGCGACCCGGGACCTGCGGCAGAACGCCGAGAGCGCGGGCGTGATGGTGACTTCCGAGAACGAACACGCGGAAGAATTTTTGAAGAAGCCGCAAGAAACGCCCGATTTGGTAATTCTTGATCCGCCGCGCGCGGGGCTTGGCGCAGAAGCCGCCGGCCGCTTGGCCAACTTGGGGGCGCAAGACATTGCCTACTTGTCGTGCGATCCGGCGACGTTGGCGCGAGACCTAGCCGTTCTAACCGGGTCGGACCGCAAGCCCGATGCGCCGGTTTCGCCCCAGCATAAATACGAGATTAGCGAAGTGCACCTGTTCGATTTGTTTCCCCAGACCTTCCATATCGAGACACTGGTTAGGTTGCGAAGGGTCTCATGAAACTGCCTGCCGTTGCGATGGCCGCTGCGTTTGCCGGCGGCCTATTGCTCGGTGGGTTGCCGTTCTTACATTGCTTGGCACGGCCTTCTCTTCTAATCGCTTTTGTCGGCGTGACCCTCCTGCTGCTGATCCTGGGGTTCGTTCTGACTGGACGAGGTGCGGTATGGCCTGCATCCGGGGTATCGGTTGCCACATGGCTGGCGCTCGGGGTGCTCGCAGCGGTTGTTGCGGGTCGACCCCTTCCGCCCGAACATGTGCTCTCGCGGTTTGCGGCTAACCAGATTCCCCAAGGAACCCCGTTGCGCTGGCATGGCATCTTGCGTGCCGAGCCAGCCCGCCTGCCGTGGGGCAGTGGTTTGGAGATTAGTCTCACGGGCGTGGAAACGGCAGCCGGGTATGTACCGACTACCGGCGGGATGCGTCTGGCATTTACACCGAGAGAAGGCGACGTGCCATTGCCAGTTTTGCACGCCGGCGACGAGGTCGCGGCACTTACCGAAGCGCGGCTACCCTTGGCGTATCGAGACGCGGGGGCGTTCGATCGGCGGGAGTTTCTGGCGCGGCAAGATATTCACGTGCTAGCGTCACTGCGCGCCAGTACCTTGCTAGAAAAAAAAGGTGCGGCCCGGCCGACAATGGCGTTCCGAATGGCGCGGATGCGCGGTTTGCTGCGAGAGCGCATCGACGGTATGTTTCCGGAATCACCGCAGACGGCCGCAGTGCTTCGCGCCATGCTGCTAGGCGACCGGAGCTTCATCGAGCGGTCGGAGTCCGTCGATTACCAAAAGACGGGAGTTTTCCACGTGCTGGTTGTGGCGGGACTGCACGTGGGGGCACTAGCATTTTTCTTGTTTTGGGTAGCGCGCAAATTGCACTTCCCACAAACAGCCAAGACGCTGTTTGTTCTTACGGCTCTGCTCGCCTATGTGGCGGTGGTAGAGCTGCGTGCACCGGTGCTGCGAGCAGCATTGATGGCTGCGATTGTGATTGTGGGATCGCACTTTTACCGGCGACTGGATTTACTGAATTCGGCGGCGCTGGCCGCACTCGTTTTGTTGATCGCCAACCCCAAGTTCATCACCGACACAGGCTTCTTGCTTTCGTTTCTGGCGATTGGCGCCATCGCCGGGATCGCGCTCCCGCTGATCGAGCGCTCCATCCAGCCGTTTCTGCGCGCACTCGACAGCTGGAGAGACGTGACCCGCGATGCCGGCCACCCTCCCGCCATGGCGCAATTCCGCCTGGATTTTCGGGACGTCATGACAGTGCTGACTGGCTCACTCGCGGAACGCTATGCGAAACGGGTGCAAGATCTGGCCGCTAAGGGTGCGCGGTTGGGCCTGCGTGCCACGGAACTGTTCGTTTTGTCTTTGATTCTGCAACTGTGCATGCTGCCGTTAATGGCGCAGGATTTTCATCGTATTTCACTGTTTGGGCCGGTGGTGAATGTGTGTGTTGTCCCGCTGATGGGTGTGATTGTTCCTTTCGGCTTCGTCACGTTAGGTGTGGCCACGGTACTTCCTCGTCTCGCCTTGCTGGCAGCGCATCCCCTGGTATGGCTGGTGCTGTTACAGCAGTACGTCGTTTCCTTCTTCGCGGCGATTCCATTGGCCAGTTACCGAATTCCTGGGCCGCCGGTCTGGGTGCTTTTTACCTTTTTTGTCGCCGTGCTGGGAATGGTGCTGGAACTGCGCTCGGCGCGCACAGAGCCGCCCTGGAAGTGGCGTGCACTGCAGCTGATGCTGTGCGTCAGCGCGACGATTATCGCAGTTCACCCATTCCGTCCGGCGACGGTAGCGAACAGTCTCGAAATAACCGTGTTGGATGTAGCGCAAGGTGACTCCATTCTGGTGGTGTCCCCAAAGGGCAGCACACTTTTGATCGATGGCGGGGGAGCGTTCGAAGGCTTTCGTGGGCGCGAGGAGCATCTGGGATCGGATCCTGGAGAAGAAGCAGTTTCCGCGTATTTATGGTCGCGGGGATTTAAGAAACTGGATGCGGTTGCACTAACCCATGCGCATCAGGACCACATTGGTGGATTGACTGCCGTGCTGCAGAATTTTCGCGTATCCCGGTTGCTGCTCGGACGCGAAACGGCAGCGCCCGCATTTGCCAAGTTGAAGCGACTCGCGGCTGATCTACATATCCCTGTGGAGCACGAACGCCGCACTGCGTCTTTTCTATGGGATGGAGTGCAGATGGACGTACTGTGGCCAGAGATTGCGCAAGAGGAAGTTGCGCCGCTTGCCAAGAACAACGACTCCCTGGTGGTGCGGTTGCAATATCACGATCGCACGATTCTGTTACCCGGAGACGCGGAAAAACAGGTCGAATATGAAATGCTCGCTGAGAACGATCCCGCATTTCTGCATGCCGACGTCCTCAAAGTGGCTCACCACGGCAGCAAGAACTCTACGATGCCCGAATTGTTGAATGTCGTGGCGCCACAGATTTCCATCATTTCCGCCGGGGAAGTGAACCCCTATGGCCATCCCAGCCCAGAGTTATTGCAGCGATTGGAAGAAAGCGGCACACGGATCTACCGCACAGATCAAGATGGCGCAGTGCGGGTCTTAACGGATGGGGAAAATCTTCAGGTGAGTTGTTTCATCGATTGCGCGAACCGCACGATCGTGTCAGCGAAGACGCAGCCACCAAATGAACAGCAGACCGGCCAGCATTAACGCGAATCCGATGGCCGCCTGATGTTCATGGTTCTTTTTGTATTGAGCCCATGAGAACCCCAGCCCGTTTGAAACCGGTGCGATGCCGCCCAAAATCCTCGGGAAAAAGAGCGGAACCGCGGCGGCATAGCTGGCAAATGCCTCGCCATGTTTCTGCCGCAACTCTAACTCTTCGCGGCGCATCACCAGGCGATAGACCAAAGCGAAATAGACGAGAAGCAACGCAGCAGCCCACCAGGATCGCATAGCCACGGCGGCGCCCAGCACCAGAAAGCCACTGCCAAAATAGAGTGGATTCCGCGTGCGAGCGTACGGACCGGTTGTCGTCAGGATTTCCTGCTTGTGAAGGTAGCCCGCGGCATAGGCGCGGATAACCAATCCAACTAATCCGACCACCGCACCGATCAGAATCGAGCGGGGCGTGGGCCTTGCCAGGCAGAGGGCCACGATGGCGAGCAGATAACCGAGCCGCACGCGCCAACGCGCGAAAAAATCAAGAGCGGTCACGTGCTGGTCCCTAGACGCCGCTTCACCGCATCGAAGACCTGGTCAACCGAGAGATCCAACAACGACGGATCGGTGGTATTGGACCGGCCGTAAGTAGTGATGGCCTTGGGGCTGCGCAGGACAATCTGGCCGGCGGGATACGGCCCGTTTCGAGCAGGGTCGGTAGGACCAAAGAGTGCCACCGCGGGCGTATTGAGCGCGACTGCCAAATGTAAGGGGCCAGTATCTCCCCCGACTACGCATCGGGCATCTCGCAGCAATGCCATGAGCGTACCAATCTCGCCGTCGTAGGCAATGGGCTGGGGGTCTCCGCTGGAGGCCTGCACTTCCGCAACCAACGATTCTTCGCCTGGGCCATAGTTCACTACGCACGAAAGGCCCAGTTCTTCACGGAGTTTCCGACAGAGGGCGCCGAATCGTTGCGCGGGCCAGCATTTGGCGCGCCAACCGCCGCCGGGACTGAGAACGATATAGCGGCCAAGATTTTCGTTCGCTAAATCCGCGCGCACTTTTGCGATATCGGCATCAGCAACTCGCAAACAAACGCTAGCGACGGCTTGTTTCGCTCCGGCGCGAAGCGACAGCTCGCCGTTCTGATCGGCGATATGCGTGGCTGTGCAGTGTGTGGTGTCGGTATACAGAATGGGCACGCCGAATTCGCGGATGGTCTCGGACGAAAATCCGATGCGTTTGGCCGCGCCGCCCAGGAACGGAAGCAGCGCCGATTTCCAGAGCCCCTGGTAATCGATGGCCGCATCGCATTTCTGCGCGCGAAGTCTCCGCACTACGCGGCGCACCGAGGCGAGATCACGCGAATCCACGGGCCAGATCTCAGTTGCCAGGCCGCTGCATGAGACGAGTTCCACCCAGCGGGGATGCGTCAGCCAAATAATCTCCGCCGAGGGAAACGACGCGCGCAGTCCTGCGACTGCAGGAAATGTATGTACGATGTCTCCCAGGGAACCCAGGCGAACGACCACAAAACGCGTGTTAGCCATGGGATCCTTTTCGAATGCCGTCGAGAAATGCCCGGGTCGAGTGATCCTTGGGGTCGCCAACAATCGCCACTTGAATGCCGAGTTCCTCAGAGACGGCGCGCTCGGGCACCGTCGCGGCCGTGTAGTCCGTACCCTTGGCGTGGACTTCCGGCCGCAGGTCACGGAGCAGGGATTCGACGTTCGGTTCAGAGAATAGCAGGACAAAATCGACATCCCGCAACGAAGCCACTAATTGGGCGCGCGCTTGTTCATCGAGAATCGGTCGACCCGGTCCCTTCAGTCGACGCACGCTGGAATCGGAGTTCACCGCTACAACCAACGCGTCGCCCTGTTGCTTTGCTCCCGAAAGATAGCGCACGTGGCCGACATGCAATGTGTCAAAGCAGCCGTTCGCTAGCACTACTTTCTTACCTTGGCGCTGCAGCGCGGAGACCGCCGCACGGACCGATTCGCGAGAATGGATTTTGGATTCGGCGGACCGCATAAATATTGCCCGGGCTAAGAGGCCACCTCCGAAGCAGCTTTACGGATAGCATCTAATAATTCCCCGCGAGAGACCGTAGCGGTTCCCCGTTTCATCACTACCAGGCCGCCCGCGATATTCGCAATATGCGCCGCCTCGATGGGCGAAGCGCCCGCGGCAAGGCCAAGGGTATACACCGCCAAAACGGTGTCGCCCGCGCCGGTCACATCGACGGCTTGATCGCTTCCATGAATCGGAATATGTACCGTTTGTTGGCCCGGCAGAAATACGGCCATACCGTCTTTGCCGCGGGTAACCAACAAGGACCGCAGTTTCATTTCTTCGAGGATCCCGCGGCCGCAGCGCTCGAGTTCGTTGAGATTCTGCCCAATGGAGGTACTGCGCAGAACCTCGATTTCCGGCTCATTCGGCGTGGCGCTTGTTATTCCAACGCGTTTATAAGCCATCAGGTGATAGCGCGAGTCCAAACTAACAGGTACGCGCCCTTTCGTACTCTTAACGGCTTGCCGCACCAAGTCCGGAGTGGCGACACCAAATCCGTAATCGGAGATCGCCAAGGCATCCGCATTTTTGAGTTTGGCCGTTAACAGCTCCTGGATTTTCTTTCGGTGCGATTCCTCAATCCCCGAGTGCGGCTCATAATCCACGCGCAAAACCTGCTGGCCAACCGTGTGGGTCCAGCCGGCGAGAAAACGCGTTTTGGTCGGGGTCATGCGTCCCTTGATTCGGACAATGCCAGAGACATCGACCTTCATTCGGCGGAACGCCTCCAACAGCCAATTCCCCGCAACGTCGTCTCCGACAGCCGTGATAGGAACCACGCGAGCGCCAAGTGCCGCGAAATTGTTGGCCGCATTCGCGGCGCCACCTGGCAGGATGCGGGTTTCCCGATGACGGAGAATCAATACCGGAGCTTCGCG
Organism: Candidatus Sulfotelmatobacter sp.; assembly: GCA_035524015.1. Lineage (GTDB taxonomy): Bacteria > Acidobacteriota > Terriglobia > Acidiferrales > UBA7541 > Acidiferrum. The sequence goes on along the minus strand of DATKPS010000045.1, from coordinate 35,400 downwards.
GGAAACCCTGGTGATGTCTCCGTACTGAAAAGAATCGGCCACAAAATCGCCAAGCACCACAACGCGCTTGCCTTCGAATCGCTCCACAATATCCGCGAGCGCCAACAAATCCGGTGCATTCCCGCCATTTTTACGTTGCTTCGGCTTCATCCCTGATTCCCCAGAATCCAGTCCACCGCGGCTTGCAGGTCTTCCACGATTATGTCCGGCTGGCGCGTCCATTCCCGCGCGTGCCAGGCTTCCTCACCCAAACCGTAACCACTTCGCACAAAAATTGCTTTGCAGCCAGATCGAAAAGCTAACTCCATATCGCCGTAGCGATCGCCCACCATGTAGGAGTGCCCCAGATCAATCTTGTGTTCCCGCGCCGCGCGCTCGATCATTCCGGTTTTCGGCTTGCGGCAGTCGCATCCGTCCGCGGAACTGTGCGGGCAATAATAAACAGCATCCACACGCGCACCAGCAGCGGCAAGTTCGCGCTGCATGCACTCATTCACTTGCTGTACGAGCGACTCCGGGAAATACCCCCGAGCGACCCCGGACTGGTTGGTCACTACAATCACCGCCAAACCCGCTTCGTTCAAACGGCGGATGGCCGGCCCTGCAAAAGGAAACATACGAAATCTGGAAACATGATTCAAGTAACCGACCTCATCGGCGATGGTGCCATCCCGATCGAGAAAGACCGCCGCCCGATCCACAAACACTTCAGACAGAAGGCACCTCCGCAAGGCGCGCGTGCAAAGCCAGTTCGACCATTTCCGGGGTGACCGCGGTCATGCAACGATGATCGGTCGGACAACGGCGCAGAAAACACGGGCTACAGTACGGCTTTTGTTGCACGATCGTTGCATTGGGCGTGACCGGAGCCGTGCCTTCCGGGTCCGTGGGTCCAAATACTGCCACAACGGGCAAGCCGACGGCGGCAGCCACATGCATGGCTCCCGAATCATTCCCCAGAAAGAGATGACACTGAGAGAGCAAGGCAGGTAGATCGGCGATGATCGTTTTTCCGGTCAGATCGATTGGCGGCCGCTGCAGGACGCTGGCGATCGCCGCGGAAACGGCCGCTTCACCTGTGGTACCAAACAGAATGATGTCGGCGTCCCCATGAGCGAGAAGTTCGTTAAGCGCTTTGGCGAAACGGTCTGGCGGCCAGCACTTGGCGGAGCCATAGGAAGCGCCGGCTCCGACGGCCACGCGCCGAACATCGGGTCGCACACCAGCTTCCTGAAGTATTCGTCGCGCGCGCTCCCGGGCCGCTTCCGAAACTTGCAAGGTAATGTGCGCATCCTCTGCCAGTTTGTCAATCCAGCCAACGCGGCGCAATAACTCGAGATAATAGAATTGCTCGTGCGCCGGAATCTCGCCAGCTTTTGGCACCGGGACCGCCGTCGTCAGCAGAAAGCTTCTGCCATCGCGCGCGTAGCCGATGCGCTGCGGGACCTGCGCACGCCAGGCCAGCCAAGCGGCATCAAAGGCGTTTTGCAGAAGCAGGGCGGTATCGAACCGCCGGACCCGCAACTCCTTTGCGAGAAGTTCCCTACCCTTCCAGCCACGGTGCTGCCCTTTTGAATCGTAAGGAATCAGTTCGTCGCAGATGCCCTGACCAGTGTAGATATCTGCGACGTACGGTCGCGCAACGATAGCGATCCGCGCGTCGCTGAATTTGTGGCGCACCGCTCGCAACGCGGGCAGCGCCATAATCGCGTCGCCGACCCAATTTGTGGCCCGGATCAGGATTTTCATGCCACACCCTTCCCTGTTCCAAGCTTTTCGCGAACCAACTCGAGTAGGGCTGCTTCCTTGGCAATCTGGAGGTCGATGACAGCAGTGAAGACCGGAAACTCCGCGAAACGGATGCCCGCCAGATTCTGCGCATCCTTTTCCGTAGTGAGCAGAGCCTTGGCACCTGCGGACTGTGCCGCCGTTTGCAGTTCAGCAACATCTCGCAGGTCGTAGCGGTGATGATCTGGGAATTTGCAATGGTCGGCCAGGGTAATATTCCAATTCTTCAGGTCCTGAAAGAAGGCGAGGGGATTGCCAATCCCGCAGAAGGCGTAGAAGGGCCCCGCACCAATATCTTCGGTCGTGAGCAATTCGGACCGATCGCCAAGACGCCGAAAACCTAATAAGCGTGTCGCCGCGGAAAATACCGGGTATTCCTGGAATTTGGCGACGGCCGTAGTCGTTCCCGGAACAGTTTCGGTTCGTGTGAACACCAGCAGATCTGCACGAGTCATGGCCGAAATCGGTTCGCGCAAACGGCCAGTGGGCAGCAGGATTTGTTTCGCGAGAGACTGCGCCGCATCGATCAACAGAATGTTCACGTCGCGGGCCAGTTGAAGATGCTGGAAGCCATCGTCTAGCAGAAACACGTCCACATTGGGTTCCAGTTTCTTACCCTGTTGGTAACGATTCGCGCCGACACCGAAAAGGGCGCGTTCGCGCAGCCGAAATCTCATCAGTTCGATTTCATCACTGCTCCCGCCGCTTCCCTTATAGCCTCGGCTGAGAATACCCACGCGTTTCCCTTCTGCGAGCAATCGTTCGGCCAGCCAAATCACCATCGGAGTCTTGCCCGTGCCGCCGACGGTGAGATTCCCGACGCTAATCACCGGGCGCTGCAACTTCTTCGCCTTAAGAATCTCCTTTTCGTACAGCCAGGCGCGCACTTGCGTGATTCCGCCATACAGTAAAGAAAGCGGCCACAGGGCCAACCGCAACAGCGGCGGCACCGTCATCGCGAGGGGCCACCTAGCTGCTTCGCCACTTCGGCGATGACGCGGTCGAGCGCGCCACGACTACTCTCCACGAGTTGCTTTGCAGCGTCGCCCATGCGCTTCATCTTGTCGGGGTCCTTCAGCAAATGAATCCATTCCACGCCGGCATCTTCCGGGCTTTCCACCTGAATCGCGGCGCCAGCCTGCACAAAGCGCGCGGCAATCTCTGCGAAATTTTCCATCGAAGGTCCGAATACAGGCACCTTACCGAAAGCGGCTGGTTCCAGAATGTTGTGTCCGCCCGCTTCCACCAGCGAACCGCCAACAAACGCGCCGTCGGCCAACGGATAGAGCGAAGCCAGTTCGCCAATGCTGTCGAGCAGCAGCACGTTGACGTCCTCGGGTATTCCGCTGAAGTCGCCGTTCGTTTTCGGAGTAATCCCTGGGCCCGGTACCGGCAATTCCGTCCGGCGTAGATATTTTCGGTGCGACTCTTCGATGAATTCCGCCGCCGGAGTGAAGCGCTCCGGCTTGCGCGGGGCGAGCACCAGCAGAGCGTCGCGAAAATCGCCCTGCACCACGCCAAAGGCAATCAGAGCCAACGGCTCTTCCGTGGCCACCACACTGCCTGCCACGATTACCGGCCAGCGCTTCCGTCGGCGGCACTCCTCCGCTAGCCATGTAGACAAGGGCGTAGCCTCGGGCAAAGCCATGTCGTATTTCATATTGCCGCTTACACGCACTCGGCCTGCCGGTGCTCCCAACGCATGAACGCGGTCCGCATCTTTGGGAGTCTGCATCAAATAAGCGGCGGCATTCCGCAAGGCGGACGCCAGAAACGGGCGCAAATAAAATCCAAACACGCTCAGATATTTTTGGTATCGCGCAAAAGATCGATCGGAAATCCGGCCACTCGCAAAAATCACCGGAACATTTCGTTTGCGCGACTCGCGCAGGAAATTGGGCCAGATCTCCGTTTCCAGCACCACCACCAGTGCCGGTTTTACCGAGTCGAGGGCGCGGCGCACGCTGAAAACCCAGTCGAACGGAAAATACATCACGGCATCCGCGAAGGGGATTCGCTCTTTCGCCAGCGCTTGGCCCGTAAGTGTTGTCGTCGAAATGATCAGTGGGCGCTTGGGATACGCCTCTTTCAGCCGTTTTGCTAACGGCACTCCCGCGAGCACTTCCCCCACGGAAACGGCATGAATCCAGATGGCTCCGGGGCGCTCTGTGGGCAAGCGGTCCGCGGCGTTATGAGAAATTCCCAGCCGCTCCCCAAGGTTGGACAGGTACTTGCCGCGACGCATGCCTTGAATCAACCAATACGGTGCCGTCAGCAGGGCCGCAAAGCCCATCAATATGCTATAAACGAAGTACACTCGATTTGGACTCCGGTTTAGATCCGGGATTCGTGAACACCCAAGGTCCAAGGAAGCAGGGCAACCCTGCCTCTTCCCCTCGAATCGAAGGCCTCAGGATGCGAACAAACTATTATAGCCTCATGCCAACAATCCTTGCTGTGGTTCTGTTCGGTATGGCGGCGGCCACGGTTGCTCAGGAAAACGACGCCAAAGAAAACCCTGCAAAATCGGCTACGACTCTACACGAACTCGCCACGGATTCGCATGAAGGCGTAACCATCGGCGTCGATCCCTGGACGCAGGAAAGCCGCTACAAAGAAAAATTCCCGAAAAAGTCTCCATTTGCCGCGGGCATCGTGGCCATTCACGTGCGCTTCCGCAACGACACCGACCATGGTTTAAAAGTGAACCTGGACAGTGTCCGGTTGCTGGTACAACTCAGCGAGGAAAATCGCCAGGAACTCACTCCGCTTTCCCCCGACGACGTTGCCGACACGGTAACGTTGAAAAACAACGGCAAAGATCCCACCTCCCGCCGGGTTCCTCTGCCGATTCCAGTGCCAACGGTCAAATCGGGCAGGGACTCCAAGTGGACCACCTTGCACGACGAGTGCGCGAATGCCGGCATCCCCACCAGCATTTTGGCCGCGCACAGCACCGTCGAAGGCTTGATGTATTTCGATTTGCGGGGCGAGATCGACTTGCTGCAAAACGCCCACTTCTACGTCCCCAACATCGTGTCCATGTCTGACAATGAGCCGTTGTCCTACTTCGACATTGCCATGGGACACGACTCCGCTAATTAAATTGCTATTGCCGTAGGCGAAGAAAATCCATAAGTCTACGCTTCGTGCGATTTGCGAGGCACCACGCGGTCGGCTACCATGGAGTGTCGAAAAAATTCTACCTGTTCGAAATCCAATGCAAAATCTTTTAGACAAACTCAATCCCGAACAACGTCTTGCTGCCGAAACCACCGAGGGACCTGTGTTGATTCTGGCCGGCGCCGGCACCGGGAAAACACGCGCCATTACCTTTCGCATGGCGAATCTCGTTTCCAGGGGTGTCCAGGCGGAATCTATTCTCGCCGTGACCTTCACAAACAAGGCTGCGGAGGAGATGCAGAATCGCGTAACCGACTTACTGTTGCGGGCCGGTGTTCCTCCGGCGCGTCCGTGGATTTCCACCTTCCATTCCCTCTGCGCACGCTTGCTGCGGCGAGAGGCCGTGCACGCGGGCTTGCCCAAGGATTTCGCCATCTATGATGACGATGACCAACTGAGCGCGGTGAAGTTGGCCATGGCGCGCCTGAAGATCGATGAAGACGGGCTCACGCCGCGAAATGTTCTGAGCCGCATCAGCTATGCGAAAAATCACGGGCAATCGCCAGAACAGGTGCGCGCGGAAGGTTTTGGGCCCGATACGCGCAAGATCGCGGATATTTTTGTCGCGTACGAGGAGCTACTGAAGAACAGCAGGGCCGTCGATTTCGATGACCTGTTGCTGCGTTCGGCCCGATTGCTCCGGGAATGGCCCCAGGTTCGCGATCGCTGGCGGGCGCGCTTTGCCTATATTCACGTCGACGAATATCAGGACACCAACCGCGTGCAGCACGATCTTTTGCGCTTGCTGACTAACGAGCAGCGCAATGTCTGCGTGGTCGGCGACGAAGATCAGTCCATCTATCGCTGGCGTGGGGCGGATGTTTCCATTTTGCTGAGCTTCTCGCAGGATTTTCCGTCAGCAAAGGTTGTGCGGCTGGAACGCAACTACCGTTCCACGCAAGCCATTCTCGATGCTGCGGGCGCGGTGGTCGCCAACAATCCCGATCGCTTAGGCAAGAATCTGCGCGCGGAGAAAGAGAAAGGCGCAAATCTACGTTATTACGAAGCGCGGGACGCCCAGGCCGAGGCGGAGTTTGTCGCCGGCGAAGTGGACCGCATCCTGAGCGAAGATCCCGACCAGACTTGTGCGGTAGAATACCGCACCAACTTCCAATCGCGCTCCTTTGAAGAGGTATTCCGCAGGCGAGGCATCCGCTACAAGTTGGTCGGTGGCTTCAGCTTCTACAATCGCGCCGAAGTGAAGGACGCGCTTGCGTATGTTCGGCTGGCGCTGCATCCGGAAGACGATATTTCCCTGCTTCGCGTGCTCAATGTTCCCGCTCGTGGAATTGGCAAGACCACCGTGGATTCACTGCGCGAGACCGCGGATCGCGAACGACTGTCTCTCTGGGACGCGATCGAATCGCTGATGACCAATCCCGCATCCACCCGCGCTACTGCGCCGTTACGCTCTTTTCGGGAACTGCTGGTGCGACTGCGTGAGGCTTATAACAGCAAAGAACCCGCCGATTTTCTGCGCTATCTGCTGGAAGAAACCGGCTACATGCCGATGCTGCGCGACCGCAACACCCCCGACGACGTGGCCCGCATGGAAAACCTGGAAGAACTGGCGCGGGCAGTGGCGGAGAGCCAGGAAGAAGGCGAGTCCTTCACTGATTTTCTGGATGCCGCGGCGCTGGTCAGCGATGCGGATGCGTTCGAAGACAAGCCGGGCGTCACGCTGATCACGCTGCATAGCACCAAAGGCCTGGAGTTCGATCACGTATTTCTCACCGGCATGGAAGACGGCATCTGTCCGCACAGCCGGTCGGTCAACGAGGATAAGGGCATCGAAGAAGAACGCCGGTTGGTCTATGTGGGCATGACAAGGGCGCGCAGTTCGCTCACGCTGACCCGTGCCGTATACCGCCGAATCTTCGGGAATGAACAACAGATGCGCGCTTCCCTCCCCAGCCGATTTTTGGGAGAGATTCCCACGGAATTGGTGGACACGGTTCGCGGTTCGATGGCGGAAATTGGAGAGACCCGGCGGTACGAGCCGGATCCGGAATATTCCTACTCAGCGGAAGAGTTCGTGCGTCGCGCTCGCGGGGGTCCCGCACCGGTGCAACGCACGCCGCAGCCGCAGCGCCGCAGTTCCTCTTCGACACCTTCCTTCGGCTCAGCCTTCAAACGGGGGAAAAACGCGGATCCGCTTCTAGGGCAAAAAGTGCGTCATCCGGAGTATGGGGTCGGAACCGTCGTCGGTGTGGAAGGCGAGGACGAGGATCGCCGGTTGAGCGTAAGCTTCCCGGGGCGCGGCACAAAGAAATTCGTAGAACGCTATGCCCAACTCCAGCAGTTATAAGCTGCCAGCCTTATTGCGGGATTTGCCTCCCAGAAGTTTTCGCCAAGTTGCGCCTGGTCCACGTTCGCGATAGAGTGAACTGCGTCACTTCCTACCTGTAAATCCGTGGCCGACTTGCAGCGATGTGTACGCGCGCGCGGATGCGAACGGAGAGTGTGAGTGGATCCACAACTTTTTCGATGTAAGAATATTGATCAGCTCATCTCTGACTCCGAAGATCCCGACAGACGACTTAAGAAAACATTGGGTTGGATTAGCCTGACGGCGCTGGGAATAGGCGCGATTATCGGAACGGGAATCTTCATTCTCACCGGTACCGCGGCGGCCGGCGAGGAGGTTCTGTACCCATCGATTCTGAAAGCGCCGGTTCTGGACGTTTTGCTGCACGGCTCGCACGCGCTCGGGGCGGGAGGACGTCCTGGCGCAGGACCGGCGATCGCGATTTCCTTTGCGCTAGTTGCGATTGTTTGCGGCTTCGCCGGCCTGTGCTATGCGGAACTCGCCTCGATGATTCCCATTGCCGGCAGCGCATACACCTATACGTACGCCACCATGGGCGAGCTGGTCGCCTGGATCATCGGCTGGGACCTGATCCTGGAATATGCGGTTTCGAACATGGCCGTAGCCGTAGGATTCTCCGCGTACGTGAACAGCTTACTCAATTCCTTCGGGATTCATCTGCCGGACTCTCTGAGCACGCCCGCTTACCAACCCATGGTGGGCTGGGCCATGCACTTTAATGTGATCGGTTTCTTGATTGTGATGTTGTTGACGGTGCTGTTGGTCACCGGAGTCAAGGAATCCGCTGCTTCGAATAGCATCATGGTTGGCATCAAGCTGCTGGCGATCTTTGTGTTTATCGTGTTTGCGTCCAAATACATCAATCCCATCAACTGGAAACCGTTCGCCCCGGCGGGATTCCAGGGGATTTTGACCGGCGGAGCGATCGTTTTCTTCAGCTATATCGGATTCGATTCTGTTTCCACAGCGGCGGAGGAATGCAAAAATCCCAAGCGCGATTTGCCCCTGGGGATCATGGTTTCGCTCATTATTTGTGCGACATTGTATGTGGGCGTAGCGGTAGTGCTAACCGGGATTCAGCCTTACCAGATTTTTAAAGGCGACGCGGCCCCGGTGGCGACAGCGCTGCACAACATTGGCCTGGACCGGTTGCAACGCTGGGTGACCATCGGGGCGCTGATGGGCATGATCTCGTCGCTGCTGGTTTATCAGTATGGCCAGGCGCGCGTGTGGTTCGCGATGTCAAGGGACGGCCTTTTGCCGAAAGCGTTCAGTGCGGTACACAAGCGTTTCCGCACTCCCCATTTCGCCACCTGGATTGCCGGTATTGTGGTGGGGATTCCGGCCGGGATTTTCGATATCGGCACGCTCGCGGACCTGACGAACATTGGGACGCTGTTCGCGTTCGTCCTAGTCGCGGCGGCGGTGCTTATCCTGCGCAAGACCCAGCCCGACCGGGTTCGCGGTTTTCGTGTTCCGCTGGTGCCGCTGTTGCCGCTCCTGTCCATCGTGAGTTGCGTTCTGTTGATGGCCAGCTTGACTCTGGAAAATTGGATCCGGTTTTTTGTGTGGCTGGCCATCGGACTTGTGATTTACTTTGCATATAGCCGTCATCGGAGCACCTTGAATACGGCTTCGAAGGCTTAGACGAAACTCATGAGCGGTAGACGTTATCGGACATTCCTGAGCGGGTGCAAGGGGCCGCTGGTGCTGCTGCTCTGTCTGGCGCTGTTACCCGCTCCCTGCGTGGCCTGGGGAAACAATGCCCAGCGTTTGATCGTGAATCATGCCGTGGACACCCTGCCGTTCGAATTGCGTCCGTTCTTCGAGGCCAATCGCAACTTCCTGATCCAACACGTCAACGATCCCCTGAACAATCTGGACAAGCATCCCGACGAACGGCAAAACCATTTCATCGAGCTCGACCGCTACGGCAAATTCCCTTTCGATGCAATGCCACGCAGTTACAAAGCCGCTCTCGCTAAGTACGGCAAATCCAAAATCGAGTCCACGGGCCTGTTGCCCTGGCAGATCGGGGTCTATAGCGCCAAGCTTACTGAGGATATGAAGGCGGGGCATTGGGACGAGGCCAAGATCGACGCTGCTCTCCTGGCAAATTATGTTGCGGAAGCTCATGATCCCTTCAACACCACGGAAAACTACGATGGCAGGACGACCGGGCAAACCGGCGTGAACGACCGTTTCAACACTATATTGATTGACCGCTATGGTTCGTTCTTTCCGCTGAATCCGCACGACGCCTTTTTTATCAGCGACCCTACCGACTTTGCCTTTGACATGTGCCTGAATGCGCACAGCATGGTCGAGTCAGTGCTCCTCGCCGATCGCAACGCCAAGCGCGGGTTGAGCTCCTACACTGATGATTATTACGACCGCTTCTATAACCTCGCCGGCGCCGCGTTGATCAAGCAGCTCTCTGATGCTTCGACGGACGTGGGTTCCTATTGGCTGACCGCATGGACCAACGCCGGGAAGCCTCCGGTGCCCGCAAAGTAGTCTCCTTTGGATCACCACGCAATTACGGCCAAAATCGCCGCGCTGCCGAAAGCCGAATTGCACCTCCATCTGGAAGGGTCCATTCGCCCCGAGATTGCCGTGCTTTTGGCTGGCCGGCACGGCGTTCCACTCACCGAAGACGAGGTTCGCGAGCGTTATGCCTATGCAAACTTCATGGGGTTCATCGAAGCGTTCAAATGGGTGACCTCCTTTTTACGCGACCCAGCTGATTTCGCACTTTTGGCAAATGACTTGGCCGGGCAACTGCTTGCCCAAAATGTGGTCTATGCGGAGGTCACGCTTTCCGTGGGCGTGATGCTCTTGCGCCAACAGAATCCGCAGGCGAATTTTGAGGCCATTCTCGCGGCAATCGCGCCCTTCGAAGAAAAGGGCCTGCGGCTGAATTGGATCTTCGATGCGGTCCGGCAATTCGGCGCCGATCTTGCGTATCAGGTCGTAGATTGGGCCAAGCGCTGCCATTCCACGCGCATTGTGGCCTTTGGCATTGGTGGCGATGAATTGAGCATCCCCACGAAAAACTTCGAGCCGGTCTACAAACACGCGGCCGATTGCGGCTTGCAGCGGCTGATGCATGCTGGCGAAGTTGGTGGTCCGGAAAAGATCCGCGAAGCCGTCGAATATCTCGGGGTGGAACGAATTGGGCACGGCATTGCGGCCATTCACGATCCTGGACTCATGGATCTCTTGGCAGCGCGTAGAATCGCGCTCGAGGTTTGCCCGGTCAGCAACCTGCGCACCGGCGCGCTCTCGAAACAATTGGCGATCGCGGCGCCGTCTCTCCTCCAGCACCCACTGCCGCAACTGCTCCGCCACGGCATTCCGGTTGTGCTGTCAACGGATGACCCCGCGATGTTCCACACCTCGCTCCAGCAGGAATACGCCCATGCTCACGAAATGGGCTTGACCGAGACAGAACTGCGCCAACTAGTGGCGAACAGTTTCGATTTTTCGTTCTCGGAGGGTCATTCGTAACTGAGCTCACGCAATCTAATTTCACAACGCGAACATCTGGCATACCGCCGGACGCGGCGATCGCGCCGGGAATGTTATACTGCCTTCATGAAAGCTCATGTGTGGGTAATGCCAAAGCGTACGGTCCTCGATCCTCAGGGTCAGACCATTCAACACGCCCTGTCGGGACTTGGCTATTCGCAAGTTTGCGATGTTCGTCAGGGAAAGTTTTTTGTGTTGAATCTGGATGGCTGGAATCGCGAGGAAGCGCAGACACAGCTGGAACGCATCTCTAAAGAAGTCTTGGCCAATCCCGTGATCGAAGAATATCGTTTTGAAATCGTGGATTAGGCGCGCTTGATGAACTCTTTTCTCCGCTCACCTCGAAAGCGCTTTGCTCCTATAAGGGTGTTTTCCCTTTTACTGGTGGCCGTATTGCTCTGTTTCGCCGGATGCAAGGATTCCCTCAAGAATGCGTTCAAGGTGGAAGATCCCCAGCTCAAGCCCATTGAGACCATGGTGCAGCAGAATGTGCCGCTGGGATCCACGCAAGGCAGCGTGCTCGAGTTCCTATCGGCTCGCGGCTATCCCACCGATAATCCAACCGAGCCGGACACCATTGTCGGCATCATCCGGCATATTGATACTGAGAAAATGCAGCCGGTGACAGCCCGCGTCACCTTCTATTTCGACAAGAACGGAAAACTGAAAAGTATCGACGTCGTTCGTACGATGAACGCGCCCATTCCGAAGTAACTGTTTTCCCAAACTACCCACCGCCACCCGCTGCTCTCCTGAGGGCCATGCTAAGCTGAACCACCGCCCGAACCAGGAGATTACTTACATGTGCGGCATAGTCGGCTATATCGGCTCGAAGCCCGTGGTTCCTGTCATCATCGAGGGCCTGCGAAAACTGGAATATCGCGGCTACGACTCCGCCGGAATTGCCGTGGTAGACGCGGCCGGAAAACTGCACGTCCGGCGCGCTCCGGGCAAGCTCCGCAACCTCGAGGATGCGATTCAGAATTCGCCCATCGAAGGGACATACGGAATCGGCCACACCCGGTGGGCTACCCACGGCCGTCCTACCGAAGAAAATGCCCACCCGCACCGCGATTGTACGGGTCAGTACGTGGTAGTGCACAACGGCATTATTGAAAACTACTTGGAATTGAAGGAGCGGCTGCAGCGCGAGGGTCATAAGTTCGTAACCGAAACGGACACCGAAATCGTGGCGCACCTGGTCGAGAAATACGCGAAAGATCTGCCCTTCGAAGAAGCGGTGCGCAAGACGCTAAAAGACTTGCGTGGCATCTACTCACTGGTTTTCTTGTCCGCCAAGGATCCACAAAAACTGGTTGCCGCTCGGATTGGCCCACCGTCCGTGATAGGTCTCGGAGAGGGCGAATATTTTGTCGCCAGCGATATTCCCGCGCTCTTGCAGCATACACGCAACATTTTCTTTCTGGCGGACGGTGATGTTGCGGTGCTGACCAAGGACGGAGTTCGGGTAACGAATCTCGACGGCAAACCGGTTGAACGCCCCGCCCACCAAGTGACCTGGGATCCCATCATGGCGGAAAAGGGCGGCTACAAACATTTCATGCAGAAGGAGATTTTCGAACAGCCGCGCGCTATCCGTGACACCTTGCTGGGCCGCATTTCGCAGGAGAGCGGCAGAGTGTTCCTGGACGACATGGCCATTACTGAGCAGCAATTTCGCGACTTTCAAAATGTGCGCGTGGTGGCCTGCGGCACAAGTTGGCATGCCGGTCTCGCTGGAAAGTTCCTGATCGAGCGGCTGGCGCGTGTCCCCGTAGAAGTCGATTATGGCAGCGAGTTTCGTTATCGCGATCCTATCCTGGACGGCAGCACTCTGACGGTTTGCATCAGCCAGTCCGGCGAGACCGCGGATACTCTGGCAGCGCAGCGCGAGGCCAAGCACAAAGGCTCTCCCACTCTGGCCATTTGCAACGTCAAGGGATCGATGATCACCCGCGAGGCCGCCGGCACCATCCTCACGCACGCCGGCCCCGAAATCGGTGTCGCCTCTACCAAAGCGTTCACGGCCCAGATTGCCGCGCTCCTGCTGCTCGCCTCTCATTTGGGCCAGATTCGCGGCACCCTTTCGCCAGACGCGGCTCGCAGATTGATGCTGGAAGCCCTGCAAATCCCTCACAAGATGGAAACCATTCTGCAAGCGGATGCCACCGGTCTGTATGAGTCGCTGGCACGCCAATTTTTCCGGCAATCCGATTTTCTTTACCTGGGCCGCGGTATCCATTACCCGATCGCGCTGGAAGGTGCCCTGAAACTCAAGGAAATTTCCTACATCCACGCAGAAGGTTACCCTTCCGGAGAAATGAAGCACGGCCCAAATGCTTTGATTGACGAAAATCTCCCCGTGGTCGTTTTGGCTACCCGCGACCAGTCCGATCCAGCATCCATGACCCTGTATGAGAAAAGCGTCTCGAATATTAAAGAGGTCAAGGCTCGCGACGGCATCGTGATTTCGATTGTTACTCAGGGCGACCATTTGGCCAGAGAAGCATCCGACCACCTGATTGAACTGCCGCCCACCTCCGACCTGCTTTCCGTGCTTTTGGAGATTATCCCGTTGCAGTTGTTGGCCTATCACATTGCGGTCCGCCGGGGCTGCGACGTCGATCAGCCACGCAACCTCGCCAAGTCCGTCACCGTCGAATAATCGTCCCATCACACCATCTGCCGTCGATCTTTGCCATCCTTTCGCACTCGCACTAGAATCAAACCGCGAAGAAACACTGTTCGATGGTTAGCCAAGTCAATTGGGGGACGAATGAAAACTCATCTGCGTCATCGTTTTGCAGTGCTGCTCTGTTCGCTGGCAATCGCTGGCGCCTTGCGTGCCCAAACTCCTCAGCGCTCCGTCGCCATCACCATCGACGATCTTCCCGCTGCATCGGCCAGCAACATGACCGGCGCCGAGATTTTCGAGATGACCAGCAAACTCCTTACCACCCTGCGCGACCAGAAAGTCCCCGCGATTGGCTTCGTGAACGAGGAGAAGCTCTATAAACTCGGCGATGTTGACGACCGCATCAAGGCTCTGAATCTTTGGCTGGATGACGGCTTCGAATTGGGCAACCACACCTTTGCTCACACTTCTCTGAACCGTGTTCCTTTGCCGGTGTGGGAAGAAGACGTGATCCGCGGCGAGACCGTGACGAAACTCCTTCTGGCGCAGCACAAAATGAAGCTGCGCTTTCTCCGCTATCCCTATCTCGATCAAGGGCTCGATCTGCAGACCCGCCGCGAAGCCGAGGCTTTTTTGACCTCACGGGGATATCACGTTGCGCCCGTAACCATGGATGCCTGGGATTGGATGTACGGTGGCATTTACGAGTACGCCCGTAAGCAGGGCGACACGGCATTGCAGCAGAAACTCCTCGAGTCGTATCTCTCCTACACCACCACAGTGTTTGATTACTTCGAGAAACAATCGAAAACTCTGTTTGGCTATGAACCGAAGCAGGTGCTGTTGTTGCATGCCACCTGGCTGGAAGCGGATCACATTGGAGATTTGCTCGACCTACTACGGAAACGCGGCTATCAGTTCATCACCCTGGTGGACGCCGTCAGTGATGCTGCGTACAGCACCCCGGACACCTATGTAGGAGAAGGAACCGGCTCAATCGATCATTGGGCCATTACGCGAGGCCAGCCTCTTTTCGGGGAACCTTCGTTTCCTCAATGGGTAATCGACAAAGCCAAGGAACTGCACCACTCCACAGGCACCCCATCGTATTGAGGCGAGCTAGTAGCAGCGAGCTAACACATTTTGTTTTGCGATGAGCTACTATAGAACCATGCGGGCTCGTTCCTGGTTTTTTGCGATTGCGCTTTTCCTGTTTGTCATTCTCGCAGCCCCCGCCTACCCGCAATCCGCCACCGGCACCCTGAAAGAAATTCACGCGGAAGGTTTAAAGACTCTCAGCGAAGCGCAAATCGTTTCGCTCTCCGGATTGCAGATTGGCGGTCAAGTGGGCCGCAAAGATTTACAAGACTCCGCCGATCTGCTTCTGCGCAGCGGCATGTTTGAGAAAGTGAACTACAAGTTTGATACGCACAACGACGACGTCACACTGACCTACATGCTGGAAGAAAGCCCTCGTTTGCCGGTGGCCTACGATAATTTTCCGTGGTTCGACGACAGCGAGCTGACCGACGCCATTCGTAAAGATCTACCGTTTTACGATGGCACGCTTCCGGAAGGCGGAACCGTGGTCGATCTGGCGGGAAACGCGCTGGCGTCTTTTCTGACCAACCATGGATTGAAAGCAGAGATTCAACATTACGTTTTGGCCAACCCGCTCATCGACAGCTCCGAACAGCAGTTCACCGTCACTGGAGTGACCCAGACCATCGCGAGCGTGGAATTCAGCGATGCAACGTTAACCAACGATCTTGCGGTTCAGCAGCATCTTTCCGACGTTCTGCATAAGCCGTATTCCCGCCTGACCATTGACGTGTTCCTGGCAGAGGCGATTCGCCCCATTTATCTGCAAAAGGGCTATCTGCGCGCCAAAATTGGTCCAGCCTCCGTGCGTTTGTCCGGCAATCCAAACCAAAAATTCCCCGAGGCGATCCCGGTTTACGTGCCCTGCGCGCCCGGCCCGTTGTTCCACTGGAACAACGTCGAATGGCATGGGAACAGCTCACTTTCCGGTGACACGCTGACGCAAGCTCTGCGAATCAAACCCGGCGATGTGGCCGACGGCATGGCCATCGAGGGCGGCTGGGACCGCGTGCGCGAAGCTTATGGGCATTTGGGCTACCTGGACGCCAAGGTTGAGCCCGTAGCGCACTACGACGAACAAGCTCACACCGTGTCGTATACCGTCGGCATCACCGAGGGCAGACAGTATCGCTATCACGAAATGACCATCACCGGAATGTCGGTGGCAGGCGAGCGTATGATTCGCGATGCCTGGTCGCTCAAACCCGGTGACATCATGGACAAGACGGTTTTCGAACAATTCCTGCTGCAACTGGAATCCCGCCGCGATGCGATTTTCAAAGACCTGCCGATTCATTACGATACCGTCGGCCACTGGCTACAAACCGATCCGCAGGACGGCAGTGTGAACGTGCTGCTCGACTTCAAGTAGCCACCTGCTATCGCCACAGGTTAAGCCTGCTATACTCATCTCGATATGGCTTCTTTAGTGCAAATCCATAGGGGGGAACCCTCGGCTGAAATCGCCGATGCTAAAGAGAAACAGCTCCTAGACAGGCTGGCGAGTCTGCCTTCGCTGATCGTCGCTCTTTCCGGCGGGATTGATTCCGCCTATCTGGCCTGGGCCGCCCACAGCGTGCTCGGCAATCGCGCCCTCTCGGTCACGGCCATTTCCGCAAGCTACTCCGCTTTTGATCGAGAACAGGTGGAAGGCTTCTTGCGCATCACCGGGGCGCGCCAGGAGTTTGTCGAAACTCACGAACTGGAAAACCCGGCTTATCGCGTGAACGACACGAATCGCTGCTACTACTGCAAGGACGAACTCTTCACCGTGCTCGACGCCATGGCGGCCGAACGCCACTTCGCCGCGGTGGCTTATGGGGTAAACGCGGATGACACCTCGGACTTTCGGCCTGGGCAGCGCGCCGCCACCGAACATCGTGTGCTGACGCCTCTTCTGGACGTCCAACTGCACAAACTCGAGATTCGTTTCCTGGCGCAGCGGGCCGGCTTGCCCATGTGGGACCGCCCGGCCTCCGCCTGCCTGGCTTCCCGTTTGCCCTATGGCACCGCGGTCACAGAAGAGCGCTTGGGCCTGGTAGAACGTGCAGAGGCGGCCCTACGAGGGTTGGGGTTCCGTCAGTTCCGGGTGCGCCTGCACGACAACTTGGGTCGCGTGGAAGTGGCCCAGGACGAGTTGCCCCGGGCTTTGACCCCGGAAATGGCGGCTGCCATTTCCACCGCCCTGAAAGCGGCGGGATTCACCTACGTAACCCTGGATCTACAGGGCTACCGCCAAGGCTCCCTGAACGAACCTGTCCGGAAATCCGCAGGAACATAGTCGCTCCCATTTGCGTATCTTGGTGCAGGAGGGCAGAGTGGAGCATATGACTACCCTAAGCGTAGTGAGCCGTCGCCTGGCGATTCCAGGAGCATTATTGTTGTGCGGCGTGATCGGGTTGGCACCCGTCAGAGCGACCGCCGCTGAGAATACTTTCGACCGCACCCTGACGGTCTCAGGCCACGTTCGGCTCGAACTGAGCAACGGTTCCGGAAATGTCGAAATCCGTGGTACCGCCGACGGGAAAGTGCATGTCGTAGGGAAAGTGACCGCGGGCTGGTCGGTATTTGGCAGCTCCGAAAAAAGTGTCCAGGACGTCGTGGCCAATCCTCCGATCGAACAGCATGACAATGTAGTGCGCATCGGCCGAACGAGTTCGATGTTCAAGAACGTTTCCATCGATTACAAAATCGAAGTTCCTCAGGACACCGAAATCGACTCGAGTGTGGCTTCTGGCGGCATGACCATCGATAACGTCCGCGGTCCGGTCAAGGCAAACTCCGCTTCCGGCTATCTCCATGTTTACAATGTCGCCAGCGACACCACCCTGTCGGCCGCCAGCGGCTCCATCGATGTTTCCGGCATCGGCGGCATTTTGCGCGTCAACAGTGCTTCTGGAGATCTCGTCTTGGCCAACGTCAAGGGTAGCCTGAGCGCCAGCGCCGCTTCCGGCGGGATTCGCATCAGCAATCCCGGGGACCGCGTGGAGGCTTCCTCCGCGAGTGGCTCCATCGAAGTGAACGGCGCTAAAAGCGACGTGAAAGTTCACGCCATCTCCGGTTCGGTTAATGTCGCAGGCGATCCCAGTTCCAGCCGCTATTGGGAACTGAAGTCCGTTTCCGGGTCGATTGATATTCGTGTTCCCCCCAACGCCAGTTTCCTGTTTACCGCGGAGACCACTTCTGGCGACATTCGCACGAATATCCCGGTAATCCTGGAAGAGCAAGGCAAGCACTCTCTGCGCGCCCACATTGGTTCGTCTTCGGGACGAATTGAAGTACACACCGTCTCCGGCAGCGTGGATGTGCAAGGTTCGTAACACCGCTTGCCAGCGCCGGTTTGCGTAGCGCTGCAAAACTCCAGACACCCCGGTACAATAAGCTAGTGAGTTACCGCTCAACCCTCCGCGTCAGCTCTCTGCTCCTCCTTGGGCTCGCCCTTTGTATGCCTTTGGCGGTGGTGTGCCAGGATGCCGCGAAACCGTCGCCCGCTCCTCCAGCCCCAGCGGCTCCTGCGAATGCGCCTGCAAAACGCAACCCGGCCGTCGATCCCGAACGGCAAGACTTACAAAAGGCCATCGAGAGCGCCGCGAATGACCGCGCCGCCCTGGTAAAAAATCTGGAGGCGTTCCTCCAGAAGTACCCCGAATCTTCCCAGCGCCCGCAGATTTACCGCGCCTTGGTGGAGTCCAGCTTGCAGCTCCGCGATTTCCCCCGCGCCATGGACTATTCGGAGAGACTGACCTCGCTGAATCCCGAAGACATTTCCAATACCGTTCTGACCATCCAGCTTCTGAATCGCTACGGGGATGTGCCCGGCTACCGCCGTGCGGTCTTTTACTGCAGCCGCGTCTTGGAATATGTCGATCGCGCTCCAACGTCGGAGAAGTCTCCGCGCGTTTCCACGGAAGATTGGGAAGCCTCGAAAAAAAAGGACCGCTCTTCCCTGCTGCTGATTCGCGGTGATCTGTACCTGAAGTTGAACGACAACGCCAACGCGCAAAAGGATTTTGAAGCGAGCTACGCGCTGATTCCGAATGCAGCGGCAGCGGAGCGGCTCGGTAACCTGGCGGAATTAAATAAGGATCTGAACACTGCCATCCAGCAATACGCGCGCGCTTTTGCGCTCACCGACGGCACGAATGGCGCCTCCTCGCGCGTCGAATTGCGCAAGAAAATCGGCAACGTCTGGAGACTGGCCCACGGCTCCGAGGATGGCCTGGGCGACTACCTGCTTCACGCGTTCGATGCCAGCACCGCGGCGGCCGCCCCTGCAAAGCCAGCGCACAATCAGGGCGGCAAGGAACCGTACGACTTCGTTCTGCGCAAGGTCAGCGATGGCAGCCCGGTTCGCCTGGCGGACGCCAAAGGCAAGATCATCGTGCTGAGTTTTTGGGCTACCTGGTGCGGTCCCTGCCAGGAACTGGAACCGCTGTTCGCCAAGGTAGCCACGCTCTATGCCGGCAAACCGGAGATTCTTTTTTACGCGCTGAACTGCGATGACGATGAGTCCCTGGTGGCTCCCTATTTGGCCAAGGAGAAACTCACCGCGCAGGTGCTTTTTGCCGACGGCCTGGACCGCCTGCTCCGTGTCGACTCTTTTCCCACCACGGTGATCCTCGACCGCACCGGCAAGATCGCTTTTCGCGAGGACGGTTTCGACGAGGATGGCTTCGAGAAATCGCTAACCCAAGCGATCGATCGCGCCTTGGCCCCCGCGAATGCCCCTCCATCCTCCGCCGCTGCCGCCAACCACTAATTCCCTGCCGGACGAGCGTTTGGAAACGTGTCCGCCACTTCCTTCGCGACGCAAACCGTGTTCAGGTGGATTCGCACCGTGTCTTCGATTTTGCGCGCGTAGCCTCCCGCCAAACTGGTGACCACGGGAATGCGCCGCTTGCGTGCTTCCTCGAACACACCCTTATCCCGCACCTTCAGGCCCTGCAGCGAAAGGCTGAGGCCGCCTAGCTGGTCGTCATAATACGGGTCGGCTCCGCCAATGTAAAAAACGACTTCGGGTTTGAACGTATCCAAAGCGCGGCGCACCGCTGGCAGCAACGCGTTCAGATACTCCTCATCTTCCACGCCATCTTCCATATTCAGGTCCACGGTAGATGGCGGTTTGTAGGCCGGGTAGTTGTTCAACTGATGAATTGAAAGCGTGAAGACGGAATCATCGTCGGCAAAGATCGCGGCTGTGCCGTTTCCGTGATGCACATCCGTATCGACAACCATTGCCTTTCGAATCGCCCCATCGTGCTGAAGGCGCCGAATGGCGACCGCCACGTCATGAATCGCGCAGAATCCCTCGCCGTGGTCGGGATACGCGTGGTGAAAGCCGCCACCCAGATTGCATCCGAATCCATCGCGCAACGCGGCCTGTCCCGCCGCAATCGAGCCACCCGCGGCCAGCCAGAATGCCTCGACCTGTTCCGGCGAGTACGGCACTTCCAGCTTCATTTCCTCACTGCGTGTGAGCGTCCCGGTCTTGAGCTTGTACACCCAATCCGCCGCATGCACCCGCAGAATATCCGCATCGGACGCGGGTTCAGGCCGCAGAAAATCGTCTTTGCTGGCGACGTGTTCCGCCTGCAAGGTCTCCGCGATCAGCCGGAACTTGTGCGACGGGAAAACGTGTGCGCCGAGATGCAGGTCATACCCTTCGTGATACACCAGTTTGAACGGCAACATTTTCGCGCTCCCGCGCACTTATTGTAAATCGCGACCAGTTTTTAGAGGAACAATCCGGCGGAGATTAATACTCGCGTTCGAGGATGAAGTCGGGAAGGGTCAGCAGCGCCCGGCTATACTCCGGTTCGCCGCTGCCGTTGATGCAATCTTTGGCCCGCCGCACATAATCGAGCGCCAAGTTTCGCGTGCGATCCAACGCACCGGAATTGCGCACCAGCGCCACCAGTTTTTCCGGCTGCACGGAGTGAAATTCCTTTTCTTCGAGCACTTGCGCCACCATTTCCCGCGCTTCGTAATGCCCGTTCTCCATCGCGTAGATCAGCGGCAAGGTGACTTTGCCTTCTTTCAAATCGCTAAGAACCGGCTTGCCCAACTGTTCGCTGGACGCGGTGAAATCCAACAAATCATCCACCAACTGAAAAGCCAGTCCGGCGTAGCGACCATATTCCGCCAGCGCCTCCTCGTGCTTTTCGTCAAATCCGCCCAAAACCGCGCCCAGTCTGGCACAGCCACTAAACAGGCAAGCGGTCTTATGCGTGGCCAGTTTCAGCGCATCCTCTTCAGTTACGTCCATGCGCCCGATCTTCGCCAACTGGATCAGTTCGCCTTCGACCATCTTCTGGGTCAAATCGATCAGGATGTCCAGCACATGGAAATTGCGTTCCTGCAAGGCGATCTGGAACGACTGCATGTACAGCCAGTCTCCCGCCAGCACGCTGCGATGATTCCCCCAACGGGTATTTGCCGAAGGCCGCCCGCGCCGCGTATCCGCGCTGTCGATCACGTCATCGTGAATCAACGTGGCGCTATGCAACAACTCCACCACCGCCGCCAATTTGATGGCGCTGCGCCGGCTGACGTGGTTTCCAGCCGCGTAACCGTGGCACAACAAGAGTAACGCCGGGCGTAGGCGTTTGCCTCCGCCACCCAGCAAATAACTGGTGATCTCGGAAACCGGCTGGTACGCCGACGCGCTCTGCCGGGACAACTCCTGCTCCACCAACACCAAGTCTTCCCGCACCAGCTCAAATATTTCTCTCACGGTGAGTAACGCTATGATCGTTCTCCTAACCCGCTTCCCTGGTTCGCGGGACACTGCAACCAACTCACAACCCTGGCCGGTTTAAATGGAAAAAACGCCGAAAATTTGCTGCCGTTGCTGCGGCCGTTTCTTCGGTCCCTAAGTCTCTCACATTCCCAAGGGCCTTGGCCACCTCTGCCACATAGGCGGGCTCGTTTCGTTTGCCGCGCATGGGCTGCGGCGCCAGATACGGAGAGTCCGTCTCAATCAGAATGTTTTCCAGCGGCAGATCTTTCGCAACGTCGCGAATGTTCTGCGCTTTTGGAAAGGTCAAATTCCCCGTAAACGACACCAGGAAGCCCATCTCTAAGCCCCGGCGCGCGTCTTCCCCGGTGCTGGTGAAGCAATGCAGGATTCCTCCCAGCCCCGTGGGTTTCCAGTGAGTTTCCAACATGTCCAAGCAGTCCGACCAGGCATCGCGGCAATGGATCACCAAAGGCAACTTGGCCGCAGCCGCCAGTTCCATCTGATCCCGAAACACACGCTGCTGGACATCGCGGGGAGAGTGGTCGTAGAAATAATCCAGCCCGATCTCGCCCCACGCAATCACCTTGGGATGCTGGGCCAAGCGAGCCAGCGTGTCTAGATGCGTCTGAGTAACTTCTCTTGCTTCGTGCGGGTGGATACCCACCGTGGTGTAAATCCAGTCGTGGGCTTCCGCATAAGGGATAGCCGCATCCAGCTTTTCTGGCCCGGGACCCACGCCGATGGCAAGGATGGTGTTGACGCCAGCCGCCTGGGCGCGTTCGAGCATCGCCTCGCGGTCTTCGTCGAATTGCGGGAAATCAATATGCGCGTGTGAGTCGATCAGGTCCATGAGGAAGAGTTTTCAGTCAAGAGCTCACAGTTTTGAGTCTTAGGTGTTCCTTGAAGATACAAATTTACTGAAAACCGGAAACCGTTAACTGTGAACTACTTCAGCCTCGCCCCAACTTCCACATCCTCGTGGAATCCCGCCAGTACCGGCCGCCCTTCCGGTCCCACGGAAGCAGCCACAATCATGCCGTTGGATTCTACCCCGCGGAGCTTGCGTGGGGCGAGATTCACCACCACTACCACTTTGCGGCCAATCAGCGATTCAGGTTCGTAATATTGCGCAATGCCCGCGCAAATCTGGCGAACCTCCGAGCCAATGTCCACGGTGAGCTTGAGCAGTTTGTCCGCACCGACAATGCGTTCTGCCGTTTTCACCTGTCCTACGCGCATCTCCACCTTTGTGAAGTCCTCAATCCCGATTTTCTCGGCGGGACCAGCCGCCAGAGCCCCCGCTGCTCCAGAGGACGCCGCCGGAGCCGCTGGCTTGCTCGCGGGCGCCGCCGGTGTCGGATTCAGTTCTTCGTTGGCCATGGCTTCGATCCTCTCTATCGTCTCCGTTTTTTCTACGCGGGGGAACAGCGCCTGGAACTTGCCTAGCGTCACGTCTGGCGCGAGCTGGCCCCAGTGCAATCCGTCCAATGCCGTTGTACCGATCGCTGCGTTTTGGCCAAGCAACTTCCAAACCTTGGCCGTGCTGTCGGGCAAAACCGGGTGCGCCAGAGCGGTCACGATACGCAGCAATTCGGCAGTAGTCCAGAGGATGGTGGCCTTGCGCGACTCCTCCTCCGGCGAGTTTCCCAACGCCCACGGTTGCTCGGTCGTCAGATACTTGTCCGCCGCAGCAATCACGCTCCAAATGGTTTCCAATGCGCGGGCAAATTCCAATTTGTCGTAGCGCTCCAGCACTTCGCCAATGGCGCCTTGCGCTTCCTTCGCCAAAGCATCGTCCTGCGGCAGGCGCGTTCCCGGCTTCGGCACTTTGCCGGCAAAGTTCTTCTCCAGCATAGCCGCCGTGCGGCTGGCCAAATTGCCCAAACCATTGGCCAAATCGGCGTTGTAGCGCGTCACTAATGCGTCGTAGCTGAAATTTCCGTCTTGCCCGAACACCACTTCACGCAGCAGGAAATACCGCAACGCATCCATCCCCAGCATATTCGCGATGGGGCGCGGCAACACCACGTTTCCCTTGGACTTGCTCATTTTGGCCGCGTCCATCAGGAACCAGCCGTGGGCCCACACCTGTTTTGGTAACGGCAGCATCGCGGCCATCAAGAAGGCGGGCCAATACACGGTGTGGAAGCGAATGATGTCTTTGCCCACCAGATGCACATCCGCGGGCCACATGCCGCGCTTCTCGTAATCCGGTCCGCCCACCGCGCTCAGATAGGCGGTCAACGCGTCGAACCACACGTAAAACACGTGTGGCTCTTCGCCGGGCACGGGAATTCCCCAGCGGACGGTAGTTCGGGTAATGCTGAGATCCTTCAGCCCGCCCTCGACAAAGCTGATGATTTCGTTCTTCCGGGTTTCCGGCTGAATGAACTCCGGATATTTACGGTAAAAATCGAGCAGCGGCTTTTGAAATGCCGAAAGCTTGAAGAAATAGTTTTCTTCGGTGACGGTTTCCGTAGGCCGGCCGCAGTCCGGACAAGGATCACCGGGCTTGGCGTCGTTCACATAAGCATTGTCGTAAATGCAGTATTGCCCCGTGTAGTGGCCCTTGTACACGTAGCCATTTTCCTTGCACAACCGGAAAAGCCACTGTACCGTGCGCACGTGCTGCAAATCGGTGGTGCGCACGAATTCGTCCGCGGTTAATCCTAGCTCATCCCAGAGGGCGCGCCACGTATCCGCCATCCGCGCCACAAATTCGGACTCAGGAATACCCGCATTCTTGGCAGCCCGCTCCACGTTGACGCCATGTTCATCCGTGCCCGTGGTCATTACCACGTCATAGCCTCGCATTTTCTTGTAGCGGCGCAACACATCCGCAACCACCGTCGTATACGTGTGGCCAATGTGCGGCAGGCCGTTCGTGTAGTAGATCGGCGTGGTGATATAGAACTTTTCTTTTTGCTCAGCCATTCGTCTCTCAATGCTCCACTTGTGCCATCGTTCTAACGGCAACCGTCTCGGGCCATCTTTGCAAAACTCTATTTCTTGTATTGCTCTTCAAACCGGAGCATCGCCTGCTCCATCACTTCATGTAGCGGGACATTCTTCTCTTCTGCCAGTTTACGGCAATCGTCAAATTCCGGCGAGGCGTGCTGCACTCGCCCCGGACCACCCGCGACTTTGATGCGCACCTCGCCAAACCGTGTCGTAACCTTTACCACTTCGCGGGGCAACGCCTTGCGCTCCACCAGGTGGCTGCGCACGCCCAGCGTGGTCGTCTCCGCAAACAGCATCTCCTGGAACCTGCCTTCATCCTCCGGCTTGCACAGAAGCGTCACCAGCATTCCCGGCCGGTTCTTTTTCATCTGCACCGGTGTGGCGAACACCTCCAAAGCTCCGGCAGCGAGCGCCTTCTCCAGCAGATACCCAAAAATCTGCGGGTTCATATCATCGAGATTCGCTTCTAACACCCGGATCGTACCGTCGTGAGTCTCTGTGCGGTTCTCAGCCATTTCGCCAACCATAATCCGCAGGACGTTCGGCTGGTTCTCCAGTTCGACCGTCCCGGCACCATAGCCAATTGCGCTGACTCTCATGGCCGGCTGTGGCCCGAACTGATCGCAGAGTGTCGCCACGATAGCGGCCCCCGTCGGAGTCACCAGCTCCTTTTGCACTCCACTCGAATATGTCGGCTTGCCCACCAGCAACCGCGCCGTCGCCGGAGCGGGCACGGGCAGAACCCCGTGAGCCATCTTCGCGGTGCCTCCGCCCACATTCAGCGCGGAACAGGCAAACTTTTCGAACCCTAACTCCTCAAAACCGATGCAGGCACCCACAATGTCCACGATGGCGTCCACCGCGCCCACTTCATGAAAATGAATCTTCTCGATCGGCACGTCATGAACGGCAGCTTCGGCTTCTCCAAGTTTCTGGAAGATGTTACTGGCCCGTTCTTTCACGCGCGGGTCTAAGCCGGACTTCTCTAGAATGCTGAGAATCGTGCTCAGCGAACGGTGTGTCTGGGTGTCTTCCGTTTTTACCCGCACGTACGTGGCGGCCATGCCGTTTTTCCAAACTTTATCGGCGGAAATTTCCCAGCCCGGTACCGGCAGGTTCTGTAGCTTCCCCCGCAACACCTCAACGGGACACCCCGCGTCCAGCAAAGCGCCGAGGGTCATGTCCCCACTAATCCCGCTAAAACAATCAAAATAGGCTACTTTCATCGGATTCCTGCGCGAAGGCTACTTTCGATACTATCGGCCCTTGTAGGCTCCGTCAAACCGCGCTGCCCATCGGCTGCGGTAAGGGTTGCGGAAAATTCTTGTGGCACAACCACGCTTAGTGGTGCTCGGGGCTAACTGCGATAGTCTCGGCACAGGCAGGAGTGCCTGTGCCACGCTACGCCCGCATCTTCAAAACCAAAGTTCGGTCCAAGTGAAAGCGCATGGTTGTTTCGGCCGGAACTTTGACCTGTTTTCCGCGGGTAAAGATCTGCGTCAGCAAGCCCGCTCCCGCGCCGGCCGCCGCTCCAATGCCCGCTCCTCGCCCGCCTCCAAAGATAGCTCCCATCAGCGCGCCAAACCCCGCGCCACCACCCCCGTACTCCAAGGTCCGCTTGTTTGCGCCTATCCCACGCTTGCTGTTGATATCCACGTCGGAAGTATCTACGCGATATTCTTTGCCCCCAATGTCCACGGAGAAGAGATCCAAGGCCAGTTCCGGGCTGTGCACCGCCCCGCCACTAGTGACATTCCGGATTACCAGCTTGGCCCGCGTCCCGCGGGGAATGGCGACTCCTCCAACACTATCCGGCACATCTTCACTCACCGTGGCGTTAAACAATTGCCCAGTGGAAGAGTTCTCCGAGTCAATGTTTTCGTCGGAGTAAACGACAATCTCCGTGCCCCGCGGAATTACTCGGGCAACGCCGTTGTTGCCCGCCACCGGAGTGTTGTTCGGGGTGAACAGAATGGTTTCGATATCTCGCAGCGGAAAAGTGTAGTCGATGCCCTGGCCATCGCGGAAAGCTATGGATTCGGGGCCGTTGTACTGGCCGCTATAGACTTTGCCGCTCCTCAAGGTAACGATATCCTGCGAGTTTGCAAACACCAATGACTGCACGTCGGCCACTGGAAATTTGTATTGGATCCCCTGATTGTCGGTGAATCCCACCTGGCTGACATTCGCACCCATCACTTGCCCGGAGTAGCTCGCGCCGTCGCGCAGCACCACCGTGTCGGCCCAAGCTCTTCCCATGCAGAAAATGGAAATAACCATGGCAAGCACGCAGATTCTTCTCATCTTATCCTCCCGAGTCCTGAGCCCAGACCCCCTGTATCGACTGTCTAATCCCGACCAACAGGCGCAAAAGTTTACACCATGACGCTGCGGCATAAGGTGAATATAAGTTACGACCACGTCGCGGCGCGTCCTCCGAATCGATGCTGGTATACTGAATGTTTCCAGGGTCCACGAAACTACACTCTGAGGCACCGTGTATCTCACCATCAGGAATCGTCTTCGCGACGCGCTCGCGGCATTTATCCAGAAAAACTATGGCGTGGAACTTCCCATCGTTCTGGAGAAGCCGCCCAAGCTGGAGATGGGAGAGGCCGCGTCACCCGTGTGCTTTGAATTGGCGAAGCGCCTGAAAAAAGCGCCGCGCATGATTGCACAGGAAATTGCCGCAAGGCTACCAAAAATCGAGGGCATTGCACGCGTCGAAGTCGCCGGAGGCGGCTACCTGAATGCCTATTTCGATCGCTCCGCCTTCTGGCAGGCTTTGGTCGAGGGAACTCAGACCGCAGCGCAAGCCGCAGGCGAGCCTTCTCAGAAGGTCATCGTCGAACATACCAGCATTAACCCCAACAAAGCGGCACACATCGGGCACCTCCGCAACGCCGTCCTGGGTGACACCATGGTGCGGCTGCTGCGCCACAGTGGGCGCGAAGTGGTGGTCCAAAACTATATCGACAATACCGGCGTGCAAGTTGCGGATGTGGTCATCGCCTTCCAGCACATGGAGAAAAAGCCCCTGGCCGAAGTGAAACAGATCGCTGCGGCTCCCCACTTTGATTATCTCTGCTGGGACCTTTACGCCAGCGCCACGCAGTTCTTTGAAGAGAATAAAGAGCGTGCCGCCAGGATGCGCGGCGAAACCCTAAAAGCGATCGAAACGGACCAAGGGGAAACTGCGCAGATGGCCGCGGTGATTGCCGACGCCATTGTCGGGTACCACCTGCGCACTATGGCGCGCCTCGGCATCTATTACGAACTTCTCGCCCGTGAAAGCGAAATTCTCCACCTCCACTTCTGGGATGCAGCTTTCGAAAAACTGAAAGCCAGTGGCGCCATCCAATTCGCCACCAGCGGCAAAAACGCAGGCTGCTGGATCATGCCTTGGGCCAACGACAACAAGCACGAGCAAAGCGAAAGCAGCGCTACCTCCGATGAGGATCAAGCCAAAATCATCGTGCGCTCCAATGGCACCGTCACCTACGTCGGCAAAGACATTGCTTATCAGCTTTGGAAATTCGGCCTGCTGGGCAAAGACTTCCATTACACAAAATGGCCGAACCCACCCGACGGCTTAACCGTCTGGGCCACCACCACCGGCCCCAACGAACCGGGCGCGCCTCATTTTGGCGGCGTGGATCTTGTGTACAACGTCATTGACTCGCGGCAAGACTACGTTCAGGAGGTCGTGGCAGAAGGCGTGCGTGCTCTCGGTCATCCCAAGGAGGCCGCCAACTCCATCCATTTTGACTATGAGCGAGTCGTTCTTAGCCCACGCTGTGCCGCGGAACTAGGCTACGAAGTTGCCCTCGAAGACTCGGACAAACCCTACGTGGAAGTAAGCGGCCGGAAGGGCTTGGGCGTAAAAGCCGACGACCTGATCACGCGCATGCTGCAAGCCGCGGAATCTCGTGTGCTTCAGAAGCAATCCCACATGGCAGCCGACGAATTGGCCAAAACCGCAAATACTCTGGCCGTCGGAGCGTTGCGCTTCTTCCTGCTGAAATACACCCGCAATACCATTATCGCTTTTGACTTTGACGATGCGCTGAAAGCCGAAGGAGAAACCGGGCCCTATTGCCAGTACGCGGTGGTGCGCATTCGTGGCATTCGCCGCAAAGGCGCCGAATCCGCTGAAACTCGCACGGTCGTCACGCCCGAGGCACTGAAAGCGTTTCTAGAGGGCCCGGACGCCGCTGATATTTGGGAGTTGTTGCTGCTCGATGGCTCGCTGGATTCTTCCGTAGACGCGGCGATTGCCGCTCAGGAACCGGCGTTCGTCACAAAATATGCCTTTCAACTGGCGCAAGCCTTCAACAATTTCTATCACAATCACCATATTCTGTCGGAACCAGACCCACAGAAGCGCGCTTTCCTTCTTACGCTGACCGAACTCGTCGAGCGCCGCATGGTGCAAGCCCTGAGCCTGCTCGGTATCGACACCCCCGAAAAAATGTGAGGGAGCGGCACCACCGAATTAAACCGCCGAAAATCCTCAGGTTCCACGAACCTGATTCCCCGGAGAATTTCCCCGCGTAGGAGTGCAGCAGTGCTGCGCGCCATGTGGCAACCAATGTCAATGATCCGTGAACGTGACTCGCATCGCCGCCCCTACGGGAATCGGTCAATGCATGTGGGCTGCAGGATTCTCCCTATCCCATTCCCATTTTTGCGGGTTTTCTTTGATGTAGGCGCGAGCGTTGGCAAGCTGCACTCCCGGCCTCAAAATGGTCTCGAAATAATTACGTTGCCAAATTTCTCCGTCGAGCTGCAACTCGGTATGCGCGATGCGCGTTACCGCGGACTTAACCGATCGCACAATCGCACCCAGAGATCCTGGCGTGACGCCCACCCCTGGTTTTTCTCCACGTAGGGGCGCCGCACTGCAGCGCCCCGGTTGGCAACCAATTTCGATAATTCCATGGAGGTGATTCGGCATTACTACGAAGTCGAGCAGGTTTACCGTGGAGAAGTGATTGGGTATTTGCAGCCAACATTCATTGACGATTCCACCCAAGCCACTGAGTGAAACATGCGAGTCCACAAGAGTTCCGAAGGTGCACTTTCGCTGAAAGCTACACAACGTGACCAGATAAAGTCCAGGTTGGGAATAGTCCGCGCCTATTAACCGAATCGAATGATGGCCGGGGTGGAGCACGTCGCGATTGTCGGGATCGTTCATCCTCGGAGTTCGTTGGCCGGGCAAAGCCAATTATAGCTAGTTACAGCTGACATCTTGCGGACATGGGGCGCAGCAGTGCTGCGCCCCTACACAGAACGTTATAGAGATGTGACGAGGCGCACCAGCGTGCGCAAACCCACGCCGGTCGGGCCCTTGGCCAGCCATGGCTTGGCATCGTCGTTCCAGGCGGTGCCGGCTATGTCCAGATGGATCCACGGCGTATCGCCGGCAAATTCGCGAATGAACCACGCCC
Organism: Candidatus Sulfotelmatobacter sp.; assembly: GCA_035524015.1. Taxonomy (GTDB): domain Bacteria; phylum Acidobacteriota; class Terriglobia; order Acidiferrales; family UBA7541; genus Acidiferrum. Next base: position 5,680 of record DATKPS010000045.1, on the reverse strand, counting down.
CGGTAATCGACCCTCCGCCTTTGCCGCTGCCAATATTCTGAATATCCGCAAAGCTGCCCTTGATGAACTCGCGGTACTCTTCGTCCATCGGCAACTGCCACATTTTTTCCCCGGCTTCTTTGGCGCTCGCCAGCAATTTGTCAGTCCAAGCCTGATCCGAGCCAAACACGCCCACGTTCACATTCGCCAACGCCACGACAATCGCCCCAGTCAGCGTCGCAGCATCCACAAGGTGCGTCGCGCCCAACTGCTTCGCATAGTGCACGCCGTCGGCAAGAATCAATCGGCCTTCCGCGTCCGTGTTCAACACTTCAATGGTCTTGCCGGACATGGCGGTCTGAATGTCTCCCGGCTTTTGCGCCTTTCCTCCGGGCATGTTCTCCGTGGCGGGCACAACGCAGATCACTTTCACGTTCGGCTTCAAGGCCGCTAAAGCGCGCATGATGCCGATCATCGTGGCGCCCCCGGCCATGTCGTACTTCATTTTCTCCATGCCATCGGCCGGCTTGATGGAAATGCCGCCGGTGTCAAAGGTAACCGCTTTGCCGACCAAGCCGACCACCGGTGCTCCCGGTTTCGCACCTTGCGCGGGGGTGTAGGTAATCACGATCATGCGCGGTGGTTCGACGCTGCCCTGCGCCACACTCAGCAGCGCGCCCATCTTTAGATCCGCGATTTTCCTTTCGTCCAGAATCTCCACCGCTAGCCCCGCCTCCTTGGCCATAGCTTCGGCCTTTTCGGCCAGGATTTGTGGAGTCAGCTTGTTCGAAGGCTCGTTGATCAGGTCGCGCGCAAAGTTCTGTGCGTCGCCAATAGTCCGTCCGCGCGCCATGCCCTTTTCCCCCGCCGCTTTTTCTGCATCCGAGTAGCCTGCAATCCCCACAGCATCGATAGACTTGTCCTTCTTTTTCTCGCTCTTGTATTTGTCGGTCTCAAAGTCGCCTGCAATCAGACCTTCGGTAATCGCTTGGGCATTCGCTTCGGTGGCAGCCTCTTCCCGAATCGCAAAAACAAACTTGTGCACGGAGCGCGATTTCAAATAGCGTAACGCCACGGCCGCCACTTTTCGCAGCGTCGCGCCGTTTGCCTGCTCCCGCTTTCCCGCTCCAATCAGCAGCAACCGCGCCGCCTTCAGCCCTGCCGGCGCGTGAATCAGCGTGGTTTCCAGCGACTTCCCGGTCAGTTCTCCACTCTTGTTCAAGCGTGCCAGCAGCCCACCCGTAGCTCGGTCCAATTCAGCCGCGCGCCCTTGCGGGCCATCATTGTCGTCAAAAACATAAGTGACCAGCGCTTCGGTCTCAATCGCGGACAACGGTTTTTGTTCCAACGTGATTTGCATGCTTATCGCCTCCGGTTGCGATACATCGCTTGCTCCGCTTCCCTGCGAGCTTCTTTCGTACGCTCGTCCTGGCGGCGGTCCCACGACTTCTTGCCCTGTGCCAAAGCAATCTCCACCTTGGCCAGGCCATCGCGGAAGTAAATCCGCAAGGGGATAACGGTCAGCCCTTTAGACTCCGTCCGTCCCGCAAACTTGTAGATCTCGCGTTTGTGCATCAACAGCTTGCGATTGCCCAGCGGCTCATGGTTCCAGGGCCCGCCTGGCATGTACTGCGCAATATGCGCGTTCACCAGAAACGCGCCGCTGGGCTTAAAGTCCACAAACGCATCGCGAATATTGGCTTTGCCCTCGCGCAGCGCCTTTACTTCTGTCCCATGCAACACTAATCCGGCTTCTAGCTTCTCAAGAATGTGGTAATTATAAGAAGCCGCTCGGTTTTGCGCGACGATCTGCTCCCGTGCCTTTTTCGCGTCTTTGCCCTTCTCCGGTCGTTTATTCGCTTTGCTCACAATCTTTCATTTTACCCGATGCTGCGTCTAAAGACAGGGAAGCGTCAGGATGCCCTCTCCCTGTGCCCTCAGCCCGTCGCGGTCTTGGCCTTTATGTGTCTTCCAAGCTGGCACCGGCGCTTTCGAAGCCCGCTGGTATAGTAAGGGGTAAATCATCAATGGCACGATGGTCTCACAATGGTGGTCCGGCGCGGTCTGCTTGCCGCGTTGACAAGCGCGATGCTAGACTTCCTAGGCAAAGACGGATGGTTATTGTCCCCTGGTCTACAACCGGAGTGTATATGCGCCGCTGCGGTCGGTTTTTCATCTGGATTTTTGTCGGTTTGGCTTTGGCCGGCTGCCCGAGAAACAACGGGGGCCAGAACTACAAAAACGGGAACAAGGCCGTCGACCTGAAGGACTACGACGCGGCCGTCGACTATTTCGGCAAGGCTCTCGCGGCTGATCCGCAAAACCCCTTTTATCGCATCAAGCTCAACGAGGCGCGCTTCCAAGCCGGACAACTCCATGTTCATCAAGGCCTTAAACTACGGCAAAAAGGCGACTTACAGGCCGCTATTTCGGAGTTTCAACGCGCCCAAATTCTCGACCCTTCCAGCGTCATCGCCGATCAGGAACTGAAGAGAACCCTCGACATGCTCGCCGACCAAGTCCGCTCCACCCAGCAGCAAGGCGAGGAACAACCTCTTATGGAGAATGGCGAGCCGGCCTTGGCCACCGCCCCTCCCGAACTGAAGCCGCTCTCGCGGGCTCCCCTGAATCTGAAAATGGCCAATGACACCAAGGTCGTTTTTGACACCATCGGCAAACTCGCTGGCGTCAACGTCATTTACGACCCCGATCTCCAGGCTCGCCGCATCCCCTTTGAAGTAAGCAACGCCACTCTCGAACAGGCTCTGGACATCGCTGCGTTGGAAAGCAAGACCTTCTGGAAGCCCATCACCGAGAACACCATTATGGTCATTCCAGATCAGACCCAGAAGCGCCGCGACTATGAAGAGGAAGTCGTTCGCACCTTCTACCTGCACAACGTCGCTATCCCGCAAGACTTAACCGAAATCACCACCGGCCTGCGGCAGTTGTTGGATTTGAAGCGCATTTCTCAGGTCAACGCGCAGAACGCCATCATCGTGCGCGACACTCCCGACAAACTTGCGTTGATCAGCAAAATCATCAACGACATTGACAAGGCCAAACCGGAAGCCGTCATTCAGGTGGAAATCCTCCAGGCCAGTACAGATAATCTGCGGAACTTGGGCATTCTCCCGCCACAAAGTGTCAGCGCTACCATTAACCCGAATAGCTCCACCAGCAGTTCCACCACCACGACCACCACCAATACCACCAATGGCATCCAGCTGAACCAACTCACTCATCTCAACCAGAGCGACGTGGTCCTCACCATTCCCAGCGCTACCGCCAACTTCCTGATGACTGACTCTTCCACAAAAATCATTCAGAACCCGGAGATTCGCGCGGTGGATGGCCAGCAGGCCAAACTCAATATCGGCCAGCGCGTGCCCGTGGCGACCGGCAGCTTTCAAGCCGGCGTCGGCGTGGGAACTACCGCGGTCAACCCCTTGGTGAACACGCAATTCCAGTACATCGACGTCGGCGTTAACATCGATGTTACTCCGCACATTCACCCCAATCGCGAAGTCAGCATGAAAGTGGGGGTGGAAGTTTCGTCGGTGGCCAGCTATGCCACCATCGGCGGCATTCAACAGCCGGTTATCGCACAAAACAAAACCACCCAGGAAATTCGCCTGAAGGAAGGCGAAGTCAGCATTCTGGCCGGCTTGATTCAGCGCATCGATACCAACACTCTGAACGGCTGGCCCTGGCTTGCCAATGTCCCCATCATGCGTTATCTGTTCTCCGCCGAAAATAAGGAGATTCAGGACAGCGAGGTGTTGATTGTCCTCACACCGCGCATCGTACGCATGCCGGAATGGAACAAAGAGAACCTGCGCGCTCTTTATTCCGGCACCGATACTATGCCCACCGTCCGCAGAGAGCTTGACGTGAAAACTCCCACGTCAAATCCAACCCCAGGCGCCATTCCCGCTGGGGCGGTTGCGCCGGCAAGTTTCAACGGGCCGGGTAATGCACCGGTGACGCCAACGGCGCCAACAACCGTAACTCCGCCAGGTGCGCCGGGCATCGCTCCGGCTCCGATCAATTCACCGAGGATTCGTTTCGAGCCGGCAACGCTGAGCTTGAGCCCGGGCCAAACCACCACCGTGGGCATCGCGGTAGACAATGTCTCCGACCTGTTCTCGATCCCGCTCATGATTCAGTACAATCCTGCGGTGATCAGCATTGAAGAAGCCCGCCATGGCACCTTCCTCTCCGGCGGAACGCAGGAAATCGCCGTGGTCCAGCGCGTCGATAAAGAACATGGCCAAGCCATCATCTCCGCAACACGCCAGCCCAATACTCCGGGCGTCAGCGGTAGCGGTACGCTCCTTGGAATTGTGATCAAAGCGCTTGCCCCTGGAAATTCGACGCTTTCGATTGTCCAGGTAAACGCTAAGGATTCTCAGCAGCGGCCTATTCCGCTGGTCTCTAGCGAGGCCACCGTGCGCGTGCAGTAACTTGCAACCAGGATTTGCGAATCGATGTTAGCTCGTCACCACAATCGCTGTCTCCGTTCCCAAGCCGGCATGACGCTCCTCGAGTTGATCGTGTCCTGCGCCATCCTGCTCATTCTGGCCACTGCGGCGCTCCCCATCGCTCGCTTTGCCGCCTACCGCGAACGCGAAAAAGAACTGCGCAAGGACTTGTTGGACATGCGTCAGGCCATTGACCGTTATAAGGACCTGGCGGATCGCGGCATGATTCGCGTCGATATCAGCAGTGGCGGTTATCCAGCTAGTCTGGAAACGCTCGTCAAAGGCGTCCCCTTGGCCACCGTCACTGGTGGCTCTCAAGGCAAGAAGATTCATTTCCTCCGCCGCATCCCCATTGATCCGATGACCAAACAAGCCGACTGGGGTTTGCGCTCGGTAGAAGATGATCCGGATTCCACCGACTGGGGCGGCAAAGATGTCTTCGATGTGTATTCCAAGTCCACGGCTACGGCTCTGGATGGCACAAAGTATTCGGATTGGTGACCTGATGGATCGCCGTAAGTTTTTCGAAGGCTCGCTCTCTAACTATCCCGCAGCCCGCGGCGTGGTGCGCCGGCAGCGCGGCTTCACGCTCATTGAATTGATGATTGTGATTGCCATCATCATTATCCTTGTCGGGATGGCCGCTGGGATGTACACCAAGACGGTGCAACACGCTCGCGAATCGGTCTTACGAAAAGATCTTCAGACCATGCGCGAGGCCATCGATAACTTCACCTTGGATAAGCAGCAAGCGCCGCAGTCCCTGCAAGACCTCGTGGACGCCGGCTATCTTCGCTCCGTTCCCATCGATCCGGTTACCCAGCAGAATGACTGGGTTTTGCACTATAGCGACCAAGTGATCACCCCCGATCAAACCGGCACTGGCGTAGACGACGTGCACTCCGGCTCAGACCAGGTCGGCGCCGACGGCACTCCCTACAACACCTGGTAACGCCTTCGCGAATCTCTGCCGCGCCACCACTGCTGTCGTCGCTTCGCGCTCTGTGCAAAATTTACTCGTAAATTTGACGGATGCCCTCCCCTCCGCTATAGTGGTTCTGCGGGGTGGAGCAGCCTGGTAGCTCGTCGGGCTCATAACCCGAAGGTCGTCAGTTCAAATCTGACCCCCGCAACCAATCTTACTGATTTACAAGGGCTTCCGAATCTCCAATAGGAAGCCCTTCTTCTTTCTGGGAAAGACTTGGGAAAGAAATCAC
>DATKPS010000044.1:0-10935 GCA_035524015.1 Candidatus Sulfotelmatobacter sp. | reverse complement strand
GCATCGTCCGGCCCTATGCCGTCGACGTGGCCAGCGGCGTCGAGCAGCGCCCAGGCAAAAAGGACCCGGTCAAGCTCCGCGCCTTCTTCGACGAAGTGCAGCGCGCCTCCCGCGAAATCTCATAGCATTACCCGCGGTCGTACATGGAGACTTTAATGGGGTTGAAACTGGTTGAGCGGAAGATATATCCATACGTCCTCGCTGTAAGTTGCTCTGCCGTCGTGGTGCTTTGGTTGAAAGTCGCACCGCACCCGGTACCAGGTGGGTTGCCTTCAGCAGTTGGAGTTGTGGCCGCGTTTGTTTATTTTTTGTATAAGCAGAATCTCGACGAGGCAAAATTCTTCAAACAGCTCTTTACGGAATTCAACGCACGGTACTCTGACTTGGATGCAGCGCTATACAGGATTATTGAATCTTCGGCAGACGCTCCGCTTTCTCCTGACGAGAAAATGAGTCTCTACAAGTACTTTAATCTCTGCGCCGAGGAACGCTTTTTTTATGGCGCTGGATTTGTTGATGAAAAAGTTTGGCAGTCTTGGTCACATGGGATGAAAATCTTTTTCAAGAATCCGCGAATTAAGGATCTGTGGGAACATGAGTCAAAAACCGACTCATATTACGGTTTTCGTCCCCCGCTGTAAAAGTTGGTTCTTTGCCTTTTGTATGCACATGCTCGTGGTCAATGGCGTCTGCCGTTTTCTAATCCCGCCGCTCGCGGGGTACAATAAATGACTCAACCCATGAGCACCCAACTCACGATTCCTGCCCATATCCCTGGCCGTTTCGGCCCGTATGGTGGCCGCTACGTCCCGGAAACGCTCATGGTCCCGCTCTACGAACTGGAGCGCGCCTACGAGCAGGCGAAAAACGATCCTGTCTTTCAAACCGGATTTCACGCGCTGCTGAAAAATTTCGCTGGACGCCCCACCCCGCTGCAATTTGCCTCGCGCCTCACCGCAAAATTCGGCGGCCCACGCATCTACCTGAAGCGCGAAGACCTGCTGCACACCGGCGCGCACAAAATTAACAACGCTATTGGCCAGGGCTTGCTCGCCGTCAGAATGGGAAAGCCGCGCATCATTGCCGAAACTGGTGCCGGCCAGCACGGCGTTGCCTCTGCCACGGTCGCCGCGCATCTCGGCCTGCAGTGCACCGTGTACATGGGCACTGAAGACATGGCCCGTCAGGCGCTCAACGTTGCGCGCATGCGCATGCTTGGCTCCGAAGTGATCGGCGTCGAATCCGGCAGCAAAACGCTGAAAGACGCCATCAACGAAGCGATGCGCGACTGGGTCACCAACGTCCGCCATTCTCACTACCTGCTCGGCTCCGTCCTCGGCGCGCATCCTTATCCGACCATGGTCCGCGATTTTCAGGCGGTCATCGGCCGCGAAGCCCGCGAACAAATTCTTGCCGCCGAAAAGCGTCTCCCAACGCATCTTTACGCCTGCGTCGGTGGGGGCTCCAACTCCATCGGCCTGTTTCACGAATTTCTAAAAGAATCCGGCGTAAAAATGGTGGGCATCGAAGCCGGTGGCCGCGGCAATTCTCTAGGCGAGCATGCCGCGCGTCTCGCCGCCCATCAAGGCTTCACTGGCGCGCGGCCCGGGGTGCTGCAAGGCACGTACACGTACGTCTTGCAAAACCAAGACGGCCAGATCGCTTCCACGCATTCCATTTCCGCCGGCCTCGACTATCCCGCGATCGGCCCGGAACACGCGTGGCTCGCCGATCAGCGCCGCGCCGAATACGCCGCCGTCTCCGATTCCGCTGCCCTCGAAGCCGCGCGACTCCTTTCCCGCACCGAAGGCATCATCCCTGCCCTGGAATCTGCCCACGCTTTCGCTGGCCTCATCGAGCGCCTGCCACACCTGAAGCCTACGGATCTCGTCATCGTCAATCTTTCTGGCCGGGGCGATAAGGACATGGACACGTATAAGCGCCTCCTTTAATCTGGCCAAAAAAATGACCGCCCCTGTCCCTAATTCGAGCCGCATCTCCAAACGCTTTGCAGAACTGCGCGCCGCGGGTGAACTTGGCATCGTCGCGTATATCACCGCGGGCGATCCCACGCTCGACGCCACTCATCAATTTGTCCTTGCTCTAGCCGAAGGCGGCGCCGACGTCATCGAGCTAGGCGTGCCCTTTAGCGACCCTCTCGCTGATGGGCCCACGATTCAGCGTGCTTCCGAACGAGCCCTCAAATCCGGCACCACGCTCGCGGGTGTCCTCAGTCTCGTCCACCGCATTCGCCAGACTAGCCCGATTCCACTGGTGCTCTTCAGCTACTACAATCCCATCCTACAAATGGGCCTGGAAAAATTCGCCTCAGCTGCGACTGAAGCCGGCGCCGATGGCGTGCTTGCTACCGATCTCACCCCGGAAGAATCCGAGGATTATCGATGCATTCTGCACGGCCACAGTCTCGACACGATTTTTCTCGCTGCTCCCACTTCCAGCGACGAGCGCCTGCAAATTATCTCTGGCGCCACTTCCGGTTTTCTTTACCTCATTTCCCGCACGGGTGTGACCGGCGCCAAAGATTCGCTCTCTGAAGAATTGCCCGCACTGTTGCGCCGCGTTCATCAATTCACGCATCTGCCCGTGGCGGTAGGTTTTGGCATTTCGCTGCCCGGACATGTCAGCATGCTCGGCGGTCTCGCGGATGCTGCCGTGGTCGGCTCCGCGCTCGTCTCCGAAATCGAAACCGCCGCGAGCCCCGATGCCGCCGCCAACGCCCTCCGCGAGCGCGTCCGCAAACTCAAAGAAGCGGGCCGCCACGGGCTCTCCCGTCGCGAGGCCACTCCATGATGCGTGTCCGCTTTCTTCCTAACCCCAATTGGTCAGCCCTGGCGGAGCAGCCATGAACATCAGCGACTGGCGCCGCCGCATGGACGAGATCGATAAGAAACTCGTCGAGCTGCTCAATGAGCGTTGCAAGTGCGCCCTCGAAATCGGCCACATTAAGCAGCAATCGAACATTCCTCTTTACCAGCCTGCGCGTGAAAAAGAAGTTTTGGCCAACGCCGAAAACAACAACGAAGGGCCGCTCTCGCACGGCGCGATTCGCCGCCTCTTTGAACGCATCATCGACGAAGCCCGCTCCGCCGAGCGCGTCGCCATGTACGGCGAATCCTCCATCAGGGACGACGAGGAGAAGAAATGACGCGCGCCTCCCAGCTGATCTTCGTAGGGGCGCGGCACTGCTGCGCCCCAGCTAGGCAAGATCTCAGATGTATTTCAGTTCGTTTTTGCATTGGCCGGTTTTGCGCTTGCCCTGACGCAGCCGGCGACCGGCACGCGTCATCACGCCAAATTCTCCCAGGAATTGAGGACTAAACATGGTCATTGTCATGCACGAAGACGCCACCGACGAGCAGATCCAGCACGTCATCGACCGCGTCGTTGCCAGCGGCTTCGACGTTCATCGCTCCACCGGCGCGTCTCACACCGTACTCGGCGCCGTCGGCGTTCACCGCGATTTCGATCATCGCGATTTCGAGTTGCTCGAAGGTGTTCGCGAAGTGATCCGCATCACGCAACCCTTTAAGCTGGCGAGCCGCCATTTCAAGCCCGAAGGCACCATTGTCGATCTCGGGCGCGGCGTCGCCATCGGTGGCCACGAACTCGTCGTTGCCGCCGGCCCTTGCTCCGTGGAATCCCCCGAACAAATCAACGCCGTTGCGGAATGCGTGGCCAAAGCGGGCGCGAAGATTATGCGCGCCGGCGCCTTTAAGCCGCGCACTTCTCCCTACGCCTTCCAGGGACTCGGCGAAAAAGGTTTGCAGATGCTTCGGCTGGCGGCCGATAAACAGCATCTGTTCGTGGTCAGCGAAGTGATGGATCCTTCGCAGATCCAGATGATGAGCGGCTACGTCGACATGTTCCAGGTCGGCGCCCGCAACATGCAGAATTATTTTCTGCTGCGCGCCCTTGGCGAACAGCAAAAGCCCGTGCTCCTCAAGCGCGGTATGTCCGCCACCATCGAGGAATTGCTGCTCAGCGCCGAATACATCCTCTCCGGCGGAAATTACAATGTGGTTCTGTGCGAGCGCGGCATCCGCACCTTCGAGAATTACCTCCGCAACACGCTGGACATCGCCGCCATTCCGGTGATCCAGAAGCTTTCGCACCTGCCGATCGTGGCCGACCCGTCGCACGGCACGGGTCGCCGCGATAAAGTGCCTCCCATGGCTCGTGCCGCCGTGGCGGCCGGCGCCGACGGCCTGCTCATCGAGGTGCACAACGATCCCGATCACGCCCTCTCCGACGGCGCGCAATCGCTCACTCCTCTCGAGTTTTCGCAGTTGATGGGCGAACTGCGCATCATCGCGCCTGCCGTCAACCGCCATCTCTCATGACGCCAGCGTTCCGCGGCACGCTCTGCGAATCTCCGCGCCTCTGCGTTCGTGGCTTCTTTCTTCGCTTTGGCGCTGCGCTGGTCGGCTGTAGACTGTCGGCAGTCCGTTAACATGCCCCATCTCATTCAACGCGTGACCATCCTCGGCACCGGCCTGATCGGTGGTTCGTTCGCCCGCGCTCTGCGCAAGTACACACCCGACATGCACATCGTTGCCTGGGATCGTCCCGAGGTAATTGTGCAGGCGAAACAATCGGGCGCGGTGGACGAAGGTTTCTACGAATCTCTGGAACCCGCCATTCGCCGCGCCGATCTCATTTATATTGCCTTGCCCATCGGTCACACGCTCGACCTGCTCCCCGAACTCGCGCAGCACGCCCCGCCGCACGCATTGGTCACTGACGCCGGCAGCACCAAGCAGCGCATTTGGCAAGCCGCCTCCGAATTATTTGTTGAGGAAGTTGGACCCATCTTTCTTGCGGGCCATCCCATGGCCGGGCGCGAACAATCCGGTTTCGCCCACGCCGAAGCAGACCTCTTCCAGGGCACTACCTACGCGCTTGTTGGCGCTGCGGACGATACTCATGACCCGCGCATCACCGCTTTCGTCAAAATTCTTGAGAAAATTGGCGCACGCCCCTTCTGGATTGGCGCACAGCAGCACGACTATGCTGTAGGCCTCGCTTCGCATCTTCCGCAGCTCGCCGCTATCGCGCTGGCGTCGTTCCTGTACGATCGCCTCGACGAAAACGGTTTGCCGATCACCCTGGCCGGACCCGGCCTGCGCGATACGTTACGCCTTGCCGGCAGCCCCTACTCCACCTGGCGCGATATCGTCCTCACCAATCGCGAAGTCCTTTCCGCCGCTCTCGACCTGTTCGCCCGTCGTCTCGACGACCTTCGCGAGCGCCTCGCCTCTCGCGACCTCGAAGCCGACTTCGAAGCCGCCAACGAACTCTACAAATTGCTGCGTTCCTTGTAGCACAGGCTTCACAGCTTGCGGAAAAACTCCTGTGGCACAGACACTCTTGTCTGTGCAGGCGAGCCAAATGCAGCAAAATCAGCACAGGCAAGAGTGCCTGTGCCACGAAATTCGTCTCTAGCCGACTTTTTCCGCAAGCTGTTCAGCCTGTGAGTGTCAGCCGTTTTAAATATGTGTTTATTTTAATTTAACTAATATATAATAATAGTAAGGAATACACACAGGCTAAAGCCTGTGCTACGACCTCCGCATGACTTATTACGAGCGGAAGCTTCCTCATTGGCAGCCGAAAGGCCAACATCTATTTGTTACCTGGAGACTGTACGGCTCCTTGCCCCACAGTGTCTTAGCGGAACTGCGAAGCGATCCGGAGGTGGAAAAAGGCAGAAGATTCCTCCAGTTCGACGCCGAGCTTCATAAAGTGGTCTCTGGTCCACACTGGTTGGATAAGCCAGAAATCGCGACCCTCGTCCAGCAGGAGATCCTCAGACTGGTGCAAGAAGGCTTGTGCATTGTGCACTCCTACGTGATTATGCCGAATCATGTGCATATGCTGCTGGATCCCAAGGTGGAGTTGAGGAACATCACAAAGGCGATCAAAGGCCGATCCGCGATCACCTGCAACCAAGTGTTGGGCCGAAGCGGTGAACACTTTTGGCAGGACGAATCTTACGATCATTGGGTCCGCAACGCGGAATCGCTCCGGAAAATTCAGGCTTACATTGAACGAAATCCGGTTTTGGCCGGTCTGGTAATCAAGCCCGCGGATTGGCACTGGTCAAGCGCGCACAAGTAGCACAGGCTTCAGCCTGTGTTTCCTTTTCTTCCTCACAGGCTCAAGCCTGTGCTACAAACTTCCCATGGACAAGCGTATTGGGTCTCCCGACGACGCTATCGCCGATCTTCGCGATGGCATGACTATTCTTATGGGCGGCTTTGGCCTTTGCGGCATTCCCGAAAAACTCATTGATGCGGTTCGGCGAAAAGGCACGCGCGATCTCACCATCGTTAGCAACAACGCTGGCGTGGACGGCTTCGGCATCGGCTTGCTGCTGCAAAATCGCCAGGTCCACAAAATGATTTCCTCGTACGTTGGCGAAAACAAACTTTTCGAGCAGCTGGTTCTCAGCGGGGAATTACAGGTGGAACTCAATCCCCAAGGTACACTCGCCGAACGTCTTCGCGCGGGTGGCGCGGGCATTCCGGCGTTCTACACGCCCACCGGCTACGGCACACTGGTCGCCGAAGGCAAAGAAACCCGGGATTTCGATGGTCGCCACTACGTTCTTGAGCGTGCCCTGCGCGGCGATTTCGCGTTTGTCAAAGCGTGGAAAGGCGATCGCATGGGCAACCTTGTCTACCGCAAGACCACGCGCAACTTCAATCCCATGATGGCCACCGCCGCCGATTATGTCATCGCCGAAGTGGAAGAACTGCTCGAACCCGGCGAGCTTCCGCCCGATCAAATCCACACGCCCGGCATTTTCGTAGACGCCATTTTCCAGGGCGCGCCCTACGCCAAGCGCATCGAAAAGCGCACCGTGAGGAAACCGTAATGGCTAGACTTAGGATCGGCGCCGCGCGGAGCGACTGGCGATGGCCTATACGGTGAGATCCTTCGGGTCGCAAACGGCGCGGCCCTCAGGATGACAGGTTCCGCGTTGGTCAGGCGACTAACACTGAATCATCCGGGCGTGATTCTGCTTTTCCACTGAAAACTGTAAACTGTCGACTGTAAACTGCCTTTATGCCTCTGACCGACGAACAAAAGCGCGAACGCATTGCCCGCCGCATCGCACTAGAACTGCGCGACGGCTACTATGTCAATCTTGGCATCGGCATGCCTACGCTGGTAGCGAATTATGTTCCTAAAGGCATGGATGTGATCCTGCAATCGGAAAACGGCATGCTCGGCGTCGGCCCCTATCCACTCGAATCCGAAGTCGATCCCGATCTCATCAACGCTGGTAAAGAAACCGTCAGCGAAATTCCTGGCACTGTTTATTTTTCTTCCGCCGATTCTTTCGCCATGATTCGCGGCGGCCATGTCGATCTCACGGTGCTCGGCGCGCTGCAGGTCGACGAAAAGGGGACGCTCGCGAATTGGGCCATTCCCGGCAAAATGTTGAAAGGCATGGGCGGAGCCATGGATCTGGTGGCGGGCGCGAAGCGTGTGTACATCGCCATGGAACACGCGACACGCGAGGGCAAGCCCAAAATCCTGAAGAAGTGCACGTTGCCGCTTACCGGCGTCGAAGTGGTCGACCACATCGTCACCGAACTGGCTTTCCTCGATGTGACTCCCGAAGGCCTGCTGCTCCGTGAAATTGCGCCCGGCACCAGCGTCGAACAAGTGCAATCGCTCACTGAACCCGAGCTGCTTCTTCCACCCAACGGCCCTGCCCTCATGCCGGTGTAGTTGTACAATGGGCCATGATTTTCACTCGCCGCCTTTGCGCGTTGCTGCTACTCGCGCTGCTCCTTCTTCCGCTCTCCACCATCAGCCAGGAGCTCGACGGCCCCACGCACATCTTTCGCGACACGCTGCTCGACAACATGACTGGCGCCTGGAATCTTACCGGCAAAGTGATGGGGCGAGACGCCACCCACGTGGTGCAAGCCGAATGGGTGCTCAATCATCAATTCTTCCGTATTCATGAGAAGGACAACACCAGCACCAACGTCAAGGTACCCTACGAAGCCATGGTCATGATCGGCTACGACAATGCCAGCGATCGCTATGTGGTTCACTGGACCGACGTCTACGGCGGCCGCTTCTCCGAAACCCTTGGTTATGGCGCACAGGTTGGCAACGAAATCCGGCTTGTTTTTGAGTATCCCGACGGCCCGTTCCACACTACCTTCCGCTGGCTACCCGACGCGCGCCGTTGGCAATGGCGAATGCAGAGCCGCGACAAAATGGGCAAATGGGTGGATTTCGCGGACCTGACTCTGACCCGTCTCAAACAATCCTGAGCTCGCGTTTGCTTGCACGCACATGAAGAAGATCACCCAGCCCCGCACCAAAAAGCGCTTCAGCAATCCCCACGCTCGCCCCAAATTTCCGGTGATCTCCGAACAAATGAAGGAATGGTCCGCCATGCTGCAAGGGGAACTCAACTCCTGGCCTGCCATCACCACCAGATCCATGTTCGGCTTCTTATTCTTCTATCGTCGTGGCCTGGTCTTCGCCGCACTGCCGCGCACACGCGGTTTTGATTCGCCCTCTTCGTTGGTTTTCAAGTTGCCGCCGCTAACGCCTGCTCTGCGGAAGCGGGTAGAACAGGATGCTCGCGTAGGGGTCAGCCACAAGGCCACCAGCAAGGGCTGGTTTTCCTTCGAACTCCGCAACGAAAGCGATCTGCGCGATGCGCTGTTTTGGGTGCACCACGCCTACGAAGGTGCCGGCAAATCTCTCAGATGACTGGCTCGGGACGCAAAAGAGAGATTCCTCACTCCGCGGACTACGTTCGGAATGACAGGGATGGGAGGTTTAGTTCTTGGTAACCCAAAGGGGCAACGCAACCCGTCACTCAACTCTCGTGCGCTAGACTGGGTAAAGCTACACAACAGGGCCGCCATGAAGCCAAACTCCATCGTGATTGTCAGCCTGCACTCCCCTAAAGAAAAAATCTGGGGCATCTTACTGGACCTCAATGTCAGTGGCGTCACGCTGCGCGGCATCGACCTGAATTCCTTCGATCATTTCGTCAACGAAATCAACCAGCTCGAGGCCGAACGCATGGGCCTGCCCACGGTTTTCTTTCCCATGACGCGAGTCGAGCGCATCTCCCTCGATGAGCCTTCGGGATCCATCCCCAGCATGGCGGAAATTTTCGAGCGCAAAATCGGCCGTACGTTGTTCGACTATTTGGCGCAATTTGCGTAGCGCCCGGTAGCACAGACTTCAGTCTGTGGCCTTGCTTTGATACTTTGCGTTTGGAAGCTCCTCGAAGGACAACGGGCGTAAAGCCACTGCTATAAAGGCGCACAGGCTCAAGCCCGTGCTACTAACTTTGAACTTTTCGGATTTCCCCGTAAACTCTATGGCAAATGAAAGGCCGCATCTGGACGGTACCCAATCAGATCACACTCCTGCGCCTGGGCTTCCTGCCGTTTTTTCTGATTCTGGTTTTTTATGAGCAGTATCGCTCGGCGCTAGCGGTATTGGTCCTAGTCGCCTTCTCGGACGCCTTAGATGGCTTTCTGGCTCGCCGGCTGCACCAGAAATCCGCGCTGGGCGCTTACCTCGACCCCATCGCCGATAAGTTGCTGCTTTCTTCTTCGTTCGTGGTTTTGGCCATGGCGAAGAAAATCGGCTGGTGGCTCACGATCATGGTGCTCAGCCGCGACGTTCTGCTTCTGGTAGTCGCCGCAGTGATCATCATCGTGCAGGGCTACCGGCCGTTTCCCCCGAGCCTGCTCGGCAAAGCCACCACGTTTTTCGAGATCGCGCTGGTTTTCTTTGTGGTGTATGCCGCGGGATATCCCAACGATCGCGCGCCGCAGCTCATCCACTATCTGTCTTATCTCGTCGCGGCCTGCGTCTGCGTTTCCGGCTTCCACTACGCGTTTTCCGTCGCCCGCCGTCTGCACACCGGCTGAAGGTCGGTAGCGCAAGTGTTGGTGGGATGTTTATACACCCGGAATCGCGTCGGAATAGTGCAACACCATCATAGCGAAACTGGCAATGACCACGATGCCCGCCAGCCAACCCAAGGCATAGGCCTGTGTGCGCTCGCGTCCAGGTTCCGGCAAGCGGTCGGCGAAAACTCTTCCCAGCAGGAACCCTGATACCAACCCGCCAAAGTGCGCCAGATTATCCGTGCGCAGTCCGCCGGCGAGAAACCCAATGGCGAAAATCGCAATCACCCACGAGATCAATCGCGAACGCAATTCCTTCATTTGTACGCCGCCGCGCTTTGTAGTGATGGCGATCAGCAAACCGATGATTCCCAGCAATGCTCCGCTGGCGCCCACGGAAAAGTGCCCGGCCAACGCGCTGAGCACAAAGCCCACCACACCCATCACCACATACAAAAACAAATAGCGCGCCGACCCGTACACTTCCTCCACCATCGGTCCGATGTCCACCAGCACAATCATGTTGAAGCCGATGTGGATTAAGCCGCCGTGCAGAAACATCGCGGTCACCAAGCGGTACCACTCATGGCCTCCGAAAATCATCGGGCCCCACGACGCGCCCAGGCGGTACATAGTTTCTCCGTCCATGCCCCACAAAAGCGACGACACGCCAAATTTCCCGGCGTGCATCACGCCCATCATCTCCGCGCCAAACATGATGATGTTAACAATAAGGATCACAGTGGTGGCCGGCGCGTGCCCGCCGAAAAACTCGCTTAGCCCTTTGCTCCACACCGCCAAACCGAAGCGCAAATTCGTGCCGCATTGATGGCATCGTGTGGCGTTGATGCCCACCAAGGCGCCACACGCCGGGCAAAGCTGCGGGCGCCGCTCGCCCTTTCCAAATATTCCGCCAAACATTTTTTTCAGGCGCTCTGCGCGCATCTGCCACTGATAGGGAAGGGCCAACACTCCTCCTTGCAGCCGTATTCTGGCGTTCCTATAATAC
>DATKPS010000043.1:0-17081 GCA_035524015.1 Candidatus Sulfotelmatobacter sp. | reverse complement strand
AAGCTGAACTTCAACGACAACTGGCACTGTCGCGGTCCAACAGCTAAATAGTTGATGGTGCCAAATTGCGGATCGCCCACGGTGGTATTCGGAGTACCGAAGACGGGATGGTTAAAGGCGTTCTCGGCGTCGAGCCGCAATTCCAACGTCATGCCTTCGTGGCTGGGAATGAGTGCAAAGTCCTTGGCGATCGACAAATCCGTGGTGAAGAAGAACGGAGAGCGTACCGCGCCAGTGTCGCGAGCCATGTCGCCTAGGGTGTAGGCCGCCGGTATTTGGAAAACATCGGGATTGGCAAAGTAATTATTCACCCAATTGCCGTCTCCGCCGCCGGTGCGCGTGGGCGTGCCGACGATATTGGGCCGCTGCTGGCCATAAGTCGGTATGGGAGTGCCGCCATTCTCGACCAGGAAGGCCAGAGGAAATCCTTCCTGGATCGTCCAGATACCGGCGGTTCTCCAGCCGCCCACGAGGAGGTCCACCCAGCGCGGGGAGTTGCTGAGGAACGCCCTGCCGTGGCCGACCGGGAGGTCGTAGGTGTAGTTGATTTTGAGCATCTGCGGAACATCGAAGGTCGAGAGGCTTCGGTCAAGCCAGGGCTTGTTGGGGTCCTGCGGGCCAAAAATACCGGAGGTAGTGTTGGCGAGCCAGCTCACGTTGCCGTCATAAATCGAAGAATCGTCAATGGATTTCGACACGGTGTAACTGGCGGCCACTTGCAGGCCGTTGGAGTAATGCTTTTCGAGAGTAAGTTGCAAAGCATTGTAAATAGAGTTGGCGATCGGCGGTTCATCGGTGGTGACGCTGGTGTACTGCGGATAAGGCAGCAACAACTGATAGGCCTGAACCGTTGGGCTGGTCAGCGGGCTATTGCTCCAATAGGAAGCGAATGGAGCGCTGGTGAAGATGGAAGCGAAGGGATTGTTTACATAAGGCGTCAGTTCATTACCAATCTGTGCCGGGCTGAGTTTCTCGACCCATGGTCCCAGAATGTCGTAGTTATTGCCGCCGTTCAAATACAGGTGGGTTCCCTTTTTTCCGAGGTATTGCGCGGTGACGATGATGTTGGAAGGAAGTTGGCGCTCAAAACCGAAGCTCCAGCTCTGTTCGTAAGGAGTTGTGGCGTAGAAAGAGTTGCGGATCGGCCCGATAGCGCCGTACCCCGTGTCGTTCCACGCGCTCAGAGAATTGCCCGGCGGCAAAATCAGGCCGCCGGGAAACGGATTGCTAAGGTGCAAGTAAGGAGTGGCGCCATCGTTTTGGTAGGTAACCACCGGGTTGGTGTATTGGTTGAAGCCCTGTGAGCCGTAGCTGAGCAGGCCGTTGGCCCCAGAGCGGGTCTGGTCGTAATAAATCCCATAGCCGCCGCGAACGACGGTTTTCTTATCGAGAAGATAGGCGAAACCGAAACGCGGTTGGAAGTCCTTCCAGTCGGTGAGCCAATTAGAGCGCTCGGCGGAGGTGGCGAAGACTTCGGCGCCCATGAGCGTGCGCGTGACGTTGTCTCCGCTGATCGGATCGGTGTAGGTAATACTGCCACCGTTCAGAGGATTCACTAAGTCCGGATTGAACCAGTTCATCCGGTTGTAGCGCTCCGTGCGTGGGATATTGACGTCGTACCGCAAGCCCAGGTTCAAGGTGAGCTTCGGTGTGACCTTCCAGTTGTCCTGGGCGAATCCGGCGTATTGATAGCTGGTGGTAGCAGGTTCAATTTCGATTTCATAAGTACTGCCGTACAAGTTGCCACCGGCGCCACCGGAGATTTGGCCCATCATGAAGCTGGCCATGCTGTCGCCGCCGCACACGGTGACGTCGTAAACCGGGCACTGCGAGCTGCCTAGAGCATTGAAGCTGAAGATTCCAAGGGGCGCATTCGTCTGGATGTAATTCTGTTGGTGGATACGTCCTTCCCAGCCGAATTTCAGTTCATGATTGCCATGGATCTTGGTGAGCAATTCAGACCACTGCCCGGTATCCTGGCCTTGGCGATAGTTGCCGTAGGGATCCTGGCCGATGGTGGTGTAACCGGCGGAATAGTAATCATTGATCCCGATGGCGGGAACTCCGGGAAAACCGTTTGTGCCAAGGTAAGAGGGGAAGCCCAAAGTGCCGAGTGGATTCGAGTTTTCTCCGTTGTAGGCGTTGATGAGCATGGCGCCACGCGTAAACCCTAAGGTGCTGGTAAGAATCAGCGTGGGACTGAAGCTATAGGTATCGTTGACCGCGAACAGATGGGCGGAGCCGCCATTGGTGCCGCTGCCGCAGGGATCCGCAAAGTTCTTAAAGCAGTTGTAAGGACTGCTGTTGTACCACTGCTGCGAGTACTTCCCACTCAGCAAGTTCTTCTGGCTGATCTGGTAGTCAATCTTAATGTCGAACTGATCGTTCGCGCTGGGAGTGCCGCCCGATCCGACCCAGTTGTCGTAAGCTCCGCCGGCGGCGTAGTTGGGCGAGGGGAACAGATTCATGAGCTTCTGAGCTACCGGATCGATCAAATTGCCGGCGCTTGGCTGCAGTTGGTAAGGCGTGCCGTTCAGTTTGGCATTGCCGGGACTGGTGTAGTTCGCCAGATTGTCAAAGGGAATGAACATGCCACGGTACGCGCCGGAAGGCGGCGGGTTGCCGGTATTGTTGTAGTTTTGGTTATTGAAATTCGGGCAGATGGCCGGATTGTCGGTCGGTGCGCCGGAGCAGAACGTACCGCTATAGGGGTCCCAAAGCTGTCCCTGAGGAATCGGGTTCCCGCTCCCATCCGTACAAAGGCCGCTTCCGTTGAAACTGCCGCCATTGCTGGTGCACAACTCGCCAAAATTGCCGGTACGTTCCGCGGCGCTGGGCACACCAGCTTGGTAGGTGTTCATGGAGGATTGGCGCGTGCCGTCCCAATCAAAGAAAAAGAAAACTTTGTCTTTCTTGATGGGACCGCCCAAAGTCGCGCCGTAATTGTTTCTGTGCACCGGTGGGATCGGCACGTCGGCGGCGTTGTTGAACCAGTTGTTCGCGTCGGTAATCGCGTTGCGAAGGTAGTCGTACACGCTGCCATGGAAATCATTGGTGCCGGAACGGGTAATCATGTTGACCACGGATGCGCCCGAGAATCCATACTCAGCGCTGAAGTTGGTCTGCTGAACCTTGAATTCCTCGACGGCTTCCGCGGAGGGCACGTACGTCACTTGAGTAATGCCGCCGTTGGGTTCGAAGTTGGTGATCGACGAGCCGTCCATCAAAATGTCCGCGCTGGCTCCGCGGCTGCCATTGGAGACGAAATTCGTACCGGTGTCGCCCACGGAGTTCTGGTCGCTCATGTTGTTGACGCCGGGCGCAATGCTGACAAAGTCCAGCACGTAGCGATCGACCAGCGGCAGATCGTTGATGAATTTGCGATTTACGACTTGGCCGGTGACCGCATCCTCGGTGGAGAGGTTTTGTGATTCCGCCTCTACTTGAACGGTTTCGGTGGCGCTCGCAACTTTCAGTTGCAGGTTGGCGGTGATGTTTTCGCTGACGCTCACCTTGACGCTTGGCCGAACGGCCTTCTCAAACCCTTGCATCTCGGCGGTTACGGTATACACGCCGGGCGGAATTGAAGCGAGCAGATAGTGTCCACTGCTGTCAGACGTGGCCACGAAGGTGAAGCCTCTGGCTTGGTCCGTTAGCGTAACCTTGGCGCCCGCGACTACTGCGCCGGAAGGATCCGTCAGTTCTCCGCTGACCGTACCGAAATACCCTTGACCATGCAGACCGCCAGGCAACAGAAAGAACAAAGCAAGCAGCACTCCGCAAGCAATTCTTCCCAGTCCACTGGAAAAAAGCATGACTATCTCCTTTTTTTAGCGGAACCTGCGCAGTTGCCGATGGCACCGTTGCACTGCTGGAACACCACACCCCAGGTCCTAATGGCGGACAAAATCTGCGAGCTGTCCGCGAACTCACCCCCAGCTATTTAAAACGATTTAAGTACGGCGCTTTGCGGCTGTCAAGATGGAAACCAGGAGTGAAGTGGTCAGGCAATCACTACAGCTCTTCGTCGCGAAGCAAAATGAAATGCAGCGATGGGCAAACCGCGGGTGACATACGCGGAAGGCCCGCGCTATAGTCGGGTGGTTGGCCGTAGTCTTACGGACGCGAGGCAGCAACGGAATGAGGAACTATCTTTTCGTGACAGTGCTCCTACTGGCAAGCCCGCAATTCCTTCGAACGAACCAGGATGTCAGCGTCAATTTTGACCACCAGGCGCAGTTTGCGAAATTTAAAACCTACAAATGGGTGCCGGTGGAAGGTGCGCAGCACTTGGACGACCTGACTGCGGACCAACTGGTCGGCACCTTGAATGTGGCCTTGGAAAAAAAAGGATTAAAACGCTCGGAGGACAAGCCGGATCTCTATATTGCTTATCAAATTGCCAGCGGGAACGAAAAGAAACTCAGCCAGTTCGATCTGGGTGCCTCGTATGGTTCGGGCACTGGTGCCTCAGGAACTGGCGGTGCCAGCACCACCGTCGTTCATAGCGGCTTGCTGGTTTTGGACCTGTACGATGTCACGACCAAAAAGCTGATCTGGCGCGGCGTGGTCAGCAATGCCTTCGCCGCGGATGCCAAGCCCGACAAGAAACAGAAGCAAATGGACGCCGCAGTCGATAAATTGTTAAAGGGTTATCCGCCCGCGGCAAAGTGAAATCGTTACCGTTGCTGCGCGTGCTTGCTAGAGTTTCGTGAAGCCGTCGGCGCTCCATTGTTCCGAACCCACGCCGTTGTGCACGAAGAACAAGCCGCTGGGATCGTATTTCTTTTTCACCGCTGCCAGCCGGTCGTGGTTGCTTCCCCAATAGGCGTGCTGCCAATCTCGTTCGAAATAATTGCTTTCGGACACGTACGCCCCGCCACCGGACGCTACCTCGCGCAGTTCCTTCATACACAGGTGCACATTCTCCGCTGCATTTTTCCCGCGAGCTACGTCTGGCTCGTGGCCCGGCAAGCCGGGATAGGCCGGGCGCTGGCCATCGGCCACAATCGCCAGGGCGAAGGCCGTGACCACCGCAGGATTCATGGCCGTATTCTTGGCCGCTTCGATGGCATCAGCGGGCGCACCCGCCAATCCTTTGTTGAAGTGCAATTCCACATCGCTGTGTCGCGACGCGGCGAACAGCGCGTTTGCCAGGCCTTCTTGGGAATCGTCGTCCAGCAGGGTTGCCGGCATCCACAGAGATTCGAAAGCGTAGATGAACCAGCCCACCTGGCCCCCATCGCCGTTCCACCATACGTTATTGGGGCTGGCGTCTGGCCGTGAATCGCTCTTGAAAACGGGATGCTTGTGTTCCTTGCGCCAATCCACATCCCACCAGTGTCGAGCGGGCATGCTGCCGATAATCGGGGGTGCTTCGATGGTATAGGCGCCGGGCGAAGCGGCGAGCCAATCGAGGAAAGGCTGCCAGATTTTCTTGGCCTGGTCGGTGGTCAAGTCATGAGAAACGAAGCTGAACTCGAGGGTGTTGTCCCCATTCACGTGCACTTGCTCGCCCCAGTGATCGTTGAAAAGGTTATCGCGGTAGAAGCCCACGAACTGGCGAAGCAGGCGGCGAAAGGTGTCGTCGGAGGAAGCTTTGACTCGAAAAATGGCGGCGCCCCAAAATTCCGGCAAATCGCGAACGCGCAAGGTCAGTTTGCTGATGACGCCGAAGCTCCCGCCTCCGCCGCCCTTTAGCGCCCAAAACAGGTCGGAATGCGTGCAAGCATTCGCGATACGGATCTTGCCGTCGGCGGTAATCACTTCCGCTTCCAGCAAACCGGCAGCGGCCGTACCGTAATGCTTCGAAAAACTACCGAAGCCGCCGCTTTGCACCAGGCCCGCGACACCGACCGTGGTGCATCCTCCGCCTTGCACATAGGCGGCGCCTTGCGTGGTGACCGCGTTGTACGCCTGCATCCAGATGGTACCGGAGCCCACAGTCACCGCGGGTTGTGGCGCAAGCTTGCCCGCGCATCCTTGCGGCACGAAATCCGTGTGCATGCTGACGTCCTGCATGTGGCGGGTCCAAACCAACAGCGAGTCGGGGGCATTCGAAGTGCCTTGATAGCTGTGGCCGCCGCCTTTCACCACCAACCGCAAATTGTTCTCGCGCGCGAAGTTCACCGCAACCGCAATGTCCTGGGCGTTCCTGGCGGCCACCGCGTAAATGCTGGGTTTGGTCGCCCACGCATCCATCCAGCCGAGGGTTTGCGTCACAGAGGGTTGGTCTCCGATGAAATAGGGATTTCGCAGATTCTCGAAAAGCGTCCTGCAGCCGGGCGCGTCCGGTCCGGAGTTGCACGCGTTCAAAGGAAACTCGACGGGAATCAGGTTGCCGCCCACCGCCTCGTTGAGCTTTTTCCACGCGGCGGGCGAGGGCCAATCCGGATCCGCTGGGCGTCGCCGACGAAAGGGTGCCTTCGCGAAAAGCGGTCGCGGCGCCAGCGGAAGGAGAGCGGCGGCGCCGGAGTGCTTCAAAAATGATCTGCGGTTCATGAACTGACAATCCTCCTCGGGGCCCCGGTCCTTAGCACGGCGTTATTGCCGTGTGCCCATAGAACGGACGGATTCGCGGCTTTGTTCCGTCAATTCCCTGCGAAAGAGGACACATTCAAACACGGGCCGCGCACGAAGAAAAGGCCCAAAACATAAAATGGCCGGCGGAGATTGGATTCAACTCGCGCCGGCCGTCTTGTCAGGGTAGCTTCCGAATCAGCAGATTATTGTACGTTTCGCAGAATCTGCTTTTCTGCGGGGGTGAAGTGGCTGTAGCGGCCCGTGTCGATCTCGCGTTCACGCGCAAAGGGCGGCATATTTTCCAGATGGTGTACCGCGTTCTGCATTGTCGGCGAGAGATGGCCGGTGGTCAGGTTCGTGCGCACAACGTGGTAGCTAGTCGGCGTAGCCATGATGTGATCGACGGAAACGATCGGAGCGCCGGAGTCATCACTGGGTGCATTGCTGCTGGGAGCATAATTCTGAGGCACTGTTGTTGCCGGAGGCCTCGAGGGATTCGCTGGTGCACGCTGCGGTCCTTGATAATCTGGCCCTTGATACAGTGGTGGACCTAGATTCGGATTGGGAGGAGGATCGTCGTCCCCGTTGTTGTCTGGGCAGTCATAGCCCGGCGTGCAGTCCGTCGAATCCGGAGGATAGGAGTAGTAAGAATCAGGATAGCCATAGGTGTATCCATAGGGATAGCCCCACCAATAGGGCCAGCCCCAACCTAGACCGAGACCGAAGCCCCAATAGGGATAACCCCAGCCCCAACCGGGATAGCCCCAATAGCGACCGCCACGCCATCCGTAACCATAACCGCCACGGCCGTAACCGTAGCCCGGATAGCCGCCGCGCCAACCATAACCATAGCCCCGGCCGCCGTAGTAGCCACGGCCACCGTAGTAACCGCGCCCACCATAGTAAGCGCCGCCCCGATAGCCCCCCGAGTAATGGCTACCGCCATAACCATAGTGGCCACCACTAAATCCGCCGCCGTGAAACCCTCCCCCTACGCTTCCATGGAATCCGCCGCCTCCGCCTCCGTGGAAGCCACCACCGCCAAATCCGCCACCGCCGTGGCCTCCGCCGCCCCGCTGCGCAAACGCCGCAGACGGCCATAACCCGAGCGCTACCATCAGGCAAAGAATGATGTAGAAAGATTGCTTTCTCATTGCATTGCCTCCCTTCTGCCCCCAGTGCTCGATCCGATCTCTATTTTACACCCATGAAACAAGGGTGAGCGATCGCAGCGGAGCCTGTATTTTGGCCCCGCAACCGCAGGAGCGCATCCTTCCTTATTAGACGCGCACACTGATTGGATGCGGGTACAGCTCAACAGGATAAGGCCTGGCTTGCTTGTGCTTTCGCGTTGCAGTTTCCGTCTGAGGCAACCCTAACCGTGAATCTTGCGGAATGCCGCCAGGCAACGCTCCGCGGTTTCCATCTCCGGATAATCGCTTCCCTCTTGTTCGATTAGATAGAACTCCACTCCCCCGGTGCTTTCGGCTGCTGCGAATAACTCTCTCCACGGGGTCACACCCTCGCCAAACAGCACGTTATAACCTTTTTCCGGAGACCAATCCTTGCAATGCATGGAGCGAATGCGCCCCGGATTGGTTTTCACCCAAGCCACCGGATCGCTCCCGGCTTCCAGACAAGTGCCCACGTCGAGTTGTAGCATCACGCTCTTGTCTGTATTTGCTGCAAGAATCTCCATGGGCTTTTTTCCGTCGATGAGTTTCCATTCCGCTTCGTGGTTGTGATACCCGGCGTGTATTCCCTGGCGGCTCAGCGTTTGATTGGCTTCATTCAATGTTTCGGCGACGTGCCTCCACCCATCGAGGTCTGCAATTTCTTCGCCAGGATGAGCCAAGACGATGTAACGTGCGCCGATGGCTTGGTTTAATTCAATGGCCTTGCCGATGCCCTCGGGCTTCAGAGCTTGCAAAGCGTTGTGCGTGGAATAGCAACGGATGCCCAGGCTGTCCAATTCATTCCGTATCTGCTGGGCATAATCGAGAGTCCAATCATAGTAAGGCGCATAAAACTCCACGCATTGATAACCCATATGCGCCACTCCGCGCACCGTGCCCGGCAGATCCTTCGCCAACTCATCGCGAACCGAATAAAGCTCCAGGCCAACGGGAAGCTGAGGCTTGCCCGTGGCCATGGACGGCCAGAGCGGAGCGGTAGCGGAAATGGCCAGAAACGCGCGTCGCGATAAGCTGTGCGGAGTTTTCATAACGCGCAAACTTTAGCACACTCCACCGGAAGCTAAAGTGACAACCAATACATCCGAGTCGCTAGTGCCAAAAGTGAGACACGAGCAGATTGGTAGCGAACGCGCCGATGTACGCCAAGGTGGCCATGTACAGGAACTGCAGCACAGGCCATTTCCAGCTATTGGTCTCGCGTTTGACCACGGCCAGGGTGGACGTGCATTGCATCGCAAAAGCGAAGAATACCAGCAACGCGGCAGCGCCGGCGGCAGACAGATCATTGTGCAGCGCGGCTTGCAGCGTGAGGTTTCGCGATGCCGGATCGGCTCCGTAAAGAGTTCCGAACGTGCCCACAATCACCTCGCGGGCAAATACCGAAGTAACCAAACCAATCCCTACTCGCCAGTTAAAGCCAAGCGGCTGGATGATCGGCTCGATGCTGTGACCGAGGCGTCCGATGAGGCTTTGGTGCAGGCCCGGGGGTGCCCCGCCAACGAAGGGCAGATTTGCCAGGAGCGCGAGAATGGTGGCGACGACCACGATCACGCCGCCCGCGTTTTTCGTGAATACCCAGGCGCGCTCTCCCGATCGAATGGCCATCGATCTTAGCGTCGGCCAGCGGTATTCCGGCAGTTCCAGGATGAACGGCATGGGAGAGGACTTTAAGATCGATGACTTCAGAATGGCTGCGGTGAACAGCGCGGCGAGAAAGCCGATGACGTAGAGCCCCAGCATGGCCGCTCCACGATAACCGAGCAAGGGGCCGAGCAAGGAACGTTCCGGAACAAACGCGGCAATGACCAGAGTGTAGATGGGCAGGCGGGCGGAGCAGGTCATGAACGGCGCGATCAGAATGGTCGCCAGGCGATCCCGGCGGTTTTCAATGGTGCGCGCGGCCATGATGGCCGGCACAGCGCACGCATACGCTGAAAGCAAAGGAACGAACGACTTGCCGTTCAGGCCCACTCTTTGCATGGTGCGATCGGCCATGAGCGCTGCGCGGGCCAGGTAGCCGGAATCTTCCAGAACGGTGATGAATAAAAACAGCACCAGAATTTGCGGCAGAAAAACAAGGATCGAGCTTAAGCCCCTCCAGACGCCGTCGAACAAAACCGATTTCAGCAGCCCGGCTCCCATCCAGGAGAAAAGCAGCTGTCCGAGATTATCCAGAAGGTTTTGGAAGCCGTTGCTCAGTGGCTGCCCAATAGCGAACACCGCCTGAAACAGGATCACCAGAACCAGCAGGAAAACCAGCGGACCCCACACCCGGTGCAGCAAAACTCCATCTAAACGCCTTGTCCACTTCGCAGGAAGTGGTGCACGGTACTCGGATTCTCCGGCCAGTTGCCGGGCCCAACGTTGGCAGGCAATGGGTCCTTGCAACACCGGTAATTCCCGGCGCCCATTGGTATGGACGTCTCCGCGCAAGAAATTTTGGATGGCGTCCATTCCCTTGCCGCTGGTGGCCGAAACCAACGCAACCGGCACGCCCAGCTGCCCGGCCAGTTTCACCAGGTTCACTTGTCCCCCGCGTTTTTCCAGCAGATCCGCCATGTTCAGAATCAGCAGCACCGGCAAACCGGTGCGAAGAACATCGGGAACAATGGAAAGGTGCCGCTCCAGATTGGTGGCGTCCATCACAATCAGCACCGCATCCGGGCGAGACACCCCAGGCATCTCGCCATGCAAAACCTGTGCCGCCACCCGTTCATCCTCGGAGTAAGCCGTAAGATCGTAAACTCCCGGTAAATCCACGAGCATCACTGCCCGTTCGGCCTCCCCGGCCAACATGCCGGTTCTATGCTCAACGGTGACGCCCGGATAGTTCGCTACCTTTTGATGCAGCGCCGTCAGGCGATTAAACAGCGTCGACTTCCCGGAATTCGGCGGTCCGATAATCGCGGCGGTTCGAATCCCTTCCGTCGGTCGACTGGGTCCGTGATTGTTTCCGTTTGCGGGGGCGCCGTGGCAGCTGGCTTGCGCTTGTAGATGGGTGGTCATTCGTCTGTTCGCATCACCCGGATCTGCGCGGCCGTTTCTGGACGCAAAGCAATTTCCGCTTGGCCGATCCGATAGACTCTCAGGCTGCCCAAAGGCACTTGGCGAATCACCGAAACCACTGCCCCCTCCACAAATCCAAAGCGCGTCACATAGCTGCGCAACTTTCCTTCGAGATGGATTTCTTGCACGGTTCCTGTTTCGCCTACAGAAAGATCCGAGAGCGAGGAGCCGGGGGTCAGGTTCCTGTGTGAGACCCAAATGGTTGGCATGATTTGTGTAGTCACTTTAAGTACTCGGCGAAGCGTCCAGATGATAATGACATGCAACAAGGATTCGGGCTGTGACTTGTGGCACATCTCGGTAAGCTAAGTAAACTAAGTTAGTTAGATAGATCTTCCGCGAAAAACCGCCCTGCCAGCCGTAGCCTGAAACACGGTACTACTTGCTTGGGCTCGCGGCTGGCTTCACCTCACCTATAGACCGCTGCAGTTCCTGAATGGTTGCAGAGGAAAGCTCATACAGCGCAGGCTCATTGTCCCGCTTGGCGATGTAATCCTCGCCAGACTTGGCGATCGCAATGCGTTCCACATCCTTGCCGTCTTTTGCGGTCACCACGAGGTTGATTGCCGGCGCAGTGAAACCGGAGTTCGGGAATTTGGTAGCAGCCAGGTCGCGCATGTCGCCAAGCAATTGCGCGAAGCTGACTCCATCCAGTTTCTTTCCATCGGGACCATACCAGTCCGAGCCGGACCGCGAGAAGAAATAAGACTTGGCGCCATCGTGAATCTCGATTTTGTTGGGATCCTCGAAACCAAAATCGAACAGCTTCTTGTTGCGCAAGTCATCGACAGATTTGTTCAAGCTGGTGCCCACGCTGGCAGGAACCTCATACACGCCCGGCAGGATGCTAGATTTCGCGTAATACTGCTCCTTGGCTTTGCGTATCTCGAGTTCCTGCGTGCCGGAAGCGCCCACGATCTTCGCTTGCGCGACCGGAGAAGCGGACTTAAACGCGGCGGCATTGGCGCTAGCGTTCGTGGAGGAACCCGTTTCCATCTTGGCGTCCTTCAGCAACCGAATCAGATCGTCCACCTGATCGGATCCGGTGCGAAACGGTCCCGGCTTGACGATTTGCCAGGAATCTTTGCTTCGGGCGAGGGTGATGTCCTGGTGCGCGCCCGCTTTCTCCGTGATGAGCTCCAGCTGCGTGGCCTTATCGAAATCGGCGGTGATCAGGCGTTTGTCGCGAAGATCATCGGCGGATTTGTCCAAACTGGATTTGGTGTAAGTGGCCACGGTGAACAGGCGCGGATCGCCGTCCAGCATGGCGTAAAACGCGTTGCCGGCGGGAGTCGCGTCGCCTATCAAAATCTTTTTCGATTTGTTGTTTTTGAGGGTGACGTCAAGTTGCACTGCGGGCGCGGCGAGTCCATACGAGGCGAGGTTCGAAACCTTGTCCTCGAGTAAGCGCTCCGCGTTCAGCGAGGAAAGGGCCGAGAGCAGATTCGAGACGGAATCCTGGTCGGCCGCCAGAGGCTGCGGCGCAGTGATCTGCCACTCGCCGGAATTGTTGCGAATCAGGGTGACCGCAGGCTGGTCTTTGCGAGTAATCGTTAAGCCAGTAATGTCTGGCTGCGCCAGCGAGAGGATTTTGGGTGTAGCGTCGGTGGCGGCTTTCGTGGAGGACCCAGCATTGGGATGATGGTTCGACCAGTAAAGGGCTCCCAGAAGAGCTGCGAGCACAAGGCAGGCGATCAAAAGACCTTTCAGTTTCATCGTGGTTTCCTTGCAATAGCAATTGCTTGCGAGGTGCTGTTCCGCCTTGGCGAATCAGCGGCGCCGCCACCACACCGAAAAGCCGCCGATAACCACCAGCAGCGGCAGCAGGAATTGGCTGCTCAAGCGCAGCCAGCGCAATTGCGCTTGTGTGAGCGTGATATTGCGGTTTTCATGCTCCTTGGGACGGATCGAGATCAAATCTTCATCCGAAGCAAGCCAGTTGATCGCGTTGAGTGCCAAATCCCGATTGCCGTTGAAAGGCAGAAACGAATTGGCCGCCCAATTCGAACTACCCACAACCACAAAACGGCCTTGAGAATTCTCTTTGCCGGTGTTGTAGGTTCCAGCGGCCGCAAGCAAGAGAGGTCCCTTGACGTTGCTCGGATCGCTCGGATTGATCGCGGGGCTGTTGAGCTTGACGGTAGCTAGGCTTGTTTGCGACGAGCTGAACAACGGTTGCACTGTGGTTTTGTCGCCGTTTTTGATCTCGAGCGAACGCGCTATCGGGAAACCCGTGGCCTGGCGTTTCAAATCGTTCACGATGGCGTGCGAATCGTAACTGGTAACCAGCGCCACTTGCGGGCCGAGTCCGGCAATCTGGCCAATGGGATTCAGGTCCAGAATCAGATTCTTTTGCGGCGTGACGCCCCAGCCTTCCAACACCTTGGTGAGCGCATCGTTATCCGCGATATCGACGCGGCCCATTTTTAAAGGCGGGTCGAGCAGCACCAGCGCGCGACCGCCGTCGTCCACGTATTTCTTGATGGCGTCGACTTCCGGCTGGAGATAATCCGACTCCGGTCCGCCCAGCACGATCACCGTGCAATCGGAAGGTACTTCCGCCTGGGTTACCAAGTTAATGGATTTGACCTGGTAGTCGTCGTGCCCCAGCAGATCTTTGAACTTTGAGTAGCCACTTCGATCAGTGTCAGCAATCTGATGTTCGCCGCTGCCTTCCACGAAGCACACCGTGCGGACATTTCGTTTCAAGTCTCGGATGAAGGCTCCGGTGATGCTTTCTTCTGTCAGGTCCTTGGCTTCTTCCTTGCGATCGCCAATCTGCACGATGGTCGTGCCGTAGGCTTTGCCACGGACGTCGCCGGCCAGTTCCGGATTCTTGTCGGGATCGACGTAACGTACCTGCACTTTGGGAGAGAGATTGGCGTACTGGTCGAGTTCATCTTTGGCGCGGTCGAAACGCGAACCCTGGTCGTAGTAGGTGATCGTGGCCGGCTGCTTCAAGCCTTTCACGATTTTCGCGGTTTGCTCGGAGAGGCTATAGCGCTTGTTCGAAGTGGAATCGTAGGATTTGTTGTGGCGGTCGGCCAAAACATTGGCGACCACTAGTATGGCCAGAACGATGAGGATGTAGCTGACCGCGAAAGCGGCGTACTTGGTTTGGCGCGCGTGAAGGAATGGCGTTTTCATCTAGGCTCTCCAGCGCAGGGACTCTAACGACCGCGAAGTCAGGAAAAGTCCCAGGAAGATCAAGCTGACGTAGAAGATCACGTCTTTGGTGTACAGCACGCCTTTCGAGAAGTTCTCAAAGTGGCTGAGCACGGAAAGATAGGACGCGACGCGGGCCCACGTGGTGAACTCGAATTCGCCAACCCACGCCAACACCCAAAGCAACAGACAAACGCCAAACGTGGCGGCCGCGGCGATAATTTGATTACGCGTGAGCGTGGAGATGAACGTCCCGATCGCCAGCAGCGCTCCTGCTTGCAGAAGCAGCCCCAGGTAAGCAATAGCCAGAGGCTTCCAGTCGGGATTGCCGTATTTGAACAGCCAAATGTAGTTCAGCGCGGTCAGCAGCAACATCCCGGCATACAGCAACAACGCCGCCAGCCATTTGCCCAGGATAATCTCCGCGTCGTGGATTGGCGAAGTGGCTAGCAACTCAATCGTCCCGGACCGTTTCTCTTCCGCGAACAACCGCATGGTGATCAGCGGAACAAAGAAAAGTCCGATGACGTTCAAGTTCCCCACCAGGTTGCGTAGCAAGAACTCGTTCACGCTTACCGGAAATGACTCGCCGCGCATCTGCGATTCCATGCCCAGGTACACGAAGCTGTACACGCCGGTCCAGAAGAAGTAGCCGAACAGCAGCGCGAAGAACGTGAACAGCAGGCACGCGATGGGCGAGACGAAGTAGCTGTGCAATTCTTTCTTGCAGATGATCCACACATTCCTCATGACGTTCATCCCTCGGCCTTCGTAGCCACGGCTTCCGCTTGCTGCGCCGATGACTGGCTGGTGTTTGCCGCGACATCCGCGTTGGTGAGTTGCAGGAACACTTCTTCCAGGCTCACCGCCGCGCTGCGCAGTTCGTTCAGGTCCCAGCCGGATTGCACCACTGCACGCGCCAGGTCGCCGCGCAAACCGCGATCATTTTTCCCTTCGACCTCGAACACCGCGCGACCGTCGCCGCTTTGCTTCGGCAGCACGCGACTCACGCCAGAAACTTGTTCCAGGCTTCGTTGTACCTGAGCGGCGTCCAACGAGCCATTTCGCCCGGCCACTTCCACCAGCACGGAACCCGCGCCTCTCGCGCGGTTCTGCAAGTTGCTGACGGAATCGATGGCGACGAGCTTGCCCTTATTAATGATGATGACTTGTTGGCAGGTCTGTTCGACTTCGGGAAGGATGTGCGTGCTCAAAATGATGGTGTGGTCGCCCGCCAGACTCTTAATCAGGTCGCGGGTTTCGTTAATTTGCTTGGGATCCAGGCCCGCAGTGGGCTCGTCGAGGATCAGCACATCCGGATTGTGGATGATGGCTTGCGCTAATCCGACCCGCTGGCGATAGCCCTTGGACAGTTTCCCGAGGACCTTGTCTTTCACGTCGGCGACGGCGCACCTTTCCAGGACGTAATTCGTGCGTTTCGCCAGGTCGGGGCCGCGAAGTCCTTTCAGTTTCCCGACCAGTGTCAGGTATTCGGCGGTGCGCATTTCCGGATACAGCGGCGGAGTTTCCGGCAAATAGCCGATGCGGCGCTTTACTTCCATTGGGTTATCCAGGATGTCAAATCCGGCGACGGTGGCGGTGCCCATCGAGGGAGACAAAAAGCAGGTGAGCATGCGCATCGTCGTGGTCTTGCCGGCTCCGTTGGGGCCGAGAAAGCCGACAATTTCACCTTTGCGCACCTCGAAAGAGACGTGGTCGACGGCAGTGTTGCGGGCGTACCTTTTCGTAAGCTCTTGAACATTAATCATAAGAAATTTGATGGTGGCGAGCCGTGAGCGTGTTGCCGATACCGACAGAAGATTCTCGCGCCGCGAACCGGCGCGAACCGTGCCGAAAGAGGAGTGCTCGCGGGCTCGCCCTTGCCTCCCCTAGCGGAACAAAATTTTATCAAACACGATTCGGTTGTCAAAATCGGGAGCTAAGCCCTTGGTCATTCGCGTCTTACCGCCACGTTGTGAGCCGGCGGCGGCAGACTATTTCGCAGGACCGCACTCTTTGGCTCGCGCTCCGGCGCACTTAGAAACAGAGCGAGCGGAATGGAGTGAGCCATGGCCGCGTAACCTGCGGGTGATGGATGTAGATGATCTCCCGAATCAAACGCCGGCAGAAGCCGGTCGGGATGTTCCGGATCGCTCACGACCTTGTCAAAATCCAGCACCGCGTCGAAATGTTCTGGCGTTCGAATCCACGCGTTGACCGCCTGTCGGTCGGCCTCCGTGGCCGGGCCCGGGTGATAAAACTCCGATCCCACGAAAGGCATGACGGTCGCGCCGATCACTTTGATGTCGTGGGTGTGCGCTCGGGCCACGATCTGTTCGTACGCGCCGATCATTTGGTGCACGAGCAACTCGTGCTCCGCCACGGTAACTTCCCCTTGCCGCCCTAGCATGCCGATATCGTTGATCCCTTCGAGAACGATCACGTAGCGAACTCCGGCTTGTGCGATCACGTCCGGATCGATGCGCGACAATCCATTGGGTCCGGCGCCGTCCAGAAGCAGGCGATTCCCGCCAATGCCCTGATTGTCTATGGCGATATTGTGCGAGCCGGGTTCGGATTGCAGTCGCTGCGCCAGAATATCCGGCCAACGGTCGTTGCCGTTGGTTGTCGCCCCGTGTCCGTCGGTGATGGAGTCACCGAGCGTGACGATGGCGCTCGCGTCCGGAGCAGCCACTACGTCGATTCCGGCAATGAAGTACCAATGTTCAATCTTTTTCACTGGCGTCGAAAACTCTGGCGCGGCAACGGAATCTCCGTGGGTGAGATAGCTGGTAGCCCGGGAGCCCGGATGGCCGGTCTGCCCCTCGGGTGCTTTGTCGAAATGCAGGGTGATGGCCAGGTCCGAAAGATCACTTGCGGGAAAGGAGACCGGATCGGAAAGGTAGTCGGCGTGGGCCGGAATCGTAACATCCGGCGCGCCAGAAAAGGTCAGCGCCTTGTCGGTGCCAGGAACGATCTTCTCGGAAGCGGGAGAAACCGCGCGGGCCAGGTGCACTACCGTCAGGTGCAGTGGTGCGTTTCCAAAACGATTCGAAAGGTGTAGGCGGACCTGGCTTCCGCCCAGCGAAAGATGCACGATCTGGCGGAGGGTCGCATCGCTCAGGTCTTCGG